>JBDRTC010001007.1:0-5068 GCA_043824335.1 Planctomycetota bacterium
TGGAGATCGTGGTCAACGACGACTTCCTCGAGCGGACCGTTGAGACCATCGCCAACGCGGCGCGCACCGGCCGGGAAGGGAGCATCGGCGACGGCAAGATTTTTGTGCTCCCCGCCGAGGAAGCCATCCAGATCAGCGACGCCTCCCAAGGCCCCGGCGCCGTGTGAAGGGAGAAACTCGGCGGCGCGGGACGCGCACTCAGGGTTCGGTCGAGCGGTCGAGATTCCTGCCGGGTGGCACCGTGTCGTCGGCCACGACGGGCGCGCCGGCCTCGTCGGTTTCCAGCGGTGGCAGGCCGGAGGCCGGCTCGTCCGGCTCCTCGTCGAGGAACACCTCGTCCATCTCGGTGCCCTGGGCGTCGTGGCGGAGCAGGAAGTAGATGCAGGTCGAGGCGGTCCAAAAGTAGCTGTAAAGGAATCCGACGGCCAGCAGCTTCAGACACGCCGACCAAAAGTGGATTAGTCCGGCGCCGACCCCCCCGAGGGCTCCGAGTTCCGCTTCCTCGGCCAGCAGCAGGTCGATCTGCCGGCCGCCCGCGTCGTCGTCGCCGAGGAGCCATCGCGACGTGTCGGCTCCCCAGTCGGCCGCCCAGTGCGTCGAGGCGATAACGCCCGCGGCGAAATTGGAAACCACCAGCCAGCCCAGCCAACCGAACAAGACGGCCACGAGCACATAGAACAGGTAGTGCAAGGGGCGCTGGAAGACGTATTCCCTCGAGCGGGAAAGGGCATCGAAGCTGTCCTCTCCCTCGGCACTGACGGTGGCCCACATCAGCGGCCAACCGAAAGCGAGCCACACGAGCAAGTAGGTCGTCACCAACCCGCCCACCAGCATCAGGGGCCAGAGCAGCAAGCCGGCCAAGAAAAGACCGGCGTTCCACCACAGGCAAATCCCCACGATTCCCATCCCCAAGGCAAAGGGCAACGCGAACACCAACAGAAGCAGCGGAGCGCCGAAGTAGCTGCGCCACTTGGATCGGGCGTGGTGGAGCATCGCGCCCCAGCCGACTCGTTCTTCACGAGCCAGCTCGACCGCGGCAACCCGGGTGATCGCCCCGCCGAAGAACGCCCAAATCGCCAGGGCCCACAGCCCGCACAGAAGGAGAAACACCAGCCGCGTCACCGTGACGTCCGACCGGAACATCTCGACAAACGGAAGGCTGAACTGCTCCCACGTTCCCAAGAATGGCTCGGTTCCGAGGGCCGGCGCCCTCGCCCGGGTCAGAATCGAAGTCGGCGCAGGGCCGGTCAATGCGGCCCCCTGGCTTTCCCGGGGTAATTGCGGGAGGTCCGCCTCCGTCTCCGCGTTGAAGAAGGGCCGGCTCGGGCCTTGTACCCCGAAGCTCGCGCCCAAGCCGGGAATGCACGGTTTGTCGGGCACGAGGCCGGTGAGGGCCTGCCACGGGCAACCCTGATACGGCTCGATCTGCTTGGCGATGTAGGCATCGCCCGACCTGGAGAAAACGAAGCCCAAGACCGACCAACCGCTGAACGTGAGCAAGATGGCAACCGCCGAGAGCAACAGCAGGCGGAGCCGGATCGCCAGCCGGAAACAGCGAAACAGCTTCAGCCAGGGAAAGATTTCCGTCCATGCCACCGCCCGCAGCGTGCCGCCGTCGTCGTCCAACATGGTAGGACTCCCTTCGCTTTGCGCCATCCTGTCACGCGATCCCAAGTTCCCGCATTATACGGAGCGGAAATCCCCGTGCAAGCAAGGGACTTCAGCCGGGCGCTGTTGGAAAACTCGATTTCGGGTGGCATGGCGTCGCTTGCGTCGCCATGAGCGTCCGCAAACATGCCCACGCTGCGCGAGGGCATGCCACCACGAAGAGTGCCGGCCGCTACGAACCTGGCTCCTCCTCCGGCGCCTCGCGTTCGACTTCCGACTCGTAGGGCAGCCCGTAGCCCTCCTGAAGCCAACGCCCGAGGTCGATTTCACGGCAGCGCGGGCTGCAGAACGGCATGGTCACGGTGGCGTCGGACTCGAAGACCTTGCCACAGATGGAACAGCGGCACGCAGACATCAGAGAGACTCGCCCGAAACGGGGATGCGCGGCCGCCTACGACTCGCTCGCGCCGCTCTTGGCTTTGGATTTCTCGGCGCCCTCCTTCTTGGCGGACTTTGTGTCGGAGTCTCCGTTGGAACTCGCTTTCTTTTCCGCGTCGGCGCCCTTCTTGTAGGAGTCGCTGCGGTAGTCGGTCTCATAGAATCCGGAACCCTTGAAGACAATCGCGGCCCCGGGGCCGATCAGCCGGCGAAGCTTGAGCCGGCCGCACTCGGGACATTTCCGCTTGGTGCCGGCTTTGATGGACTGAAACTCTTCGAACTGGTGCTTGCAGGCGTCACACACGTAGTCGTAGGTTGGCATCGGCGTCGATCCCTTCGTGGTCTGGTTGTTGAGGTCTCTCCCCCCCTTAATCCTCTTGTTCTCCCGATTCCGGCCCTTCCTCTGGCGCCGTTGTTTCCGGCACGGCGGCCGAAACAATGACTTGGCTGGGGCGCACCACCCGATCGTGCAATCGGAAGCCGGTCTGCGTCACCTGCAAAACCGTGTTGGCCGGGTGGGCGCGGGACGGCTGTTGGCAAATGGCCTCGTGCAGGTTCGGATCGAACGGCTCTTCCAAGGCTTCGATTCGGGTGCAATGGTGACGCTCGAGCACGCTTTCGAGTTGCCCGGCCACCATCTTGAAACCCTCCAGCAGGCTGGCCGTCTCGTGGGTCTTCTCGGCCGCTTCGATTGCCCGACCCACGTTGTCCCAGACCGGCAAGAGGTCGCGAATCAACGGCATGTTGGCATACCGCAGTTCCTCCTGCATCTGCCGGGCGGCCCGCTTCCGGTAGTTTTCCAGTTCCGCCCGAATCCGCAGGGTTTGGTCTTTGGCTTCCTCCAACTCCGCGCGGAGCCGGTCGATTTCGTTTGCGGTCTGCCCGTCGCCGTCGCCGAGCCGCTGCTGTTGGCCGAAGGTCTGCTGATCGGTATCGGGCAAAGCCTCGGCGGCGCGGTCGACCGCGGCCTGAGGACCGGGCTCGATCTCGGCCGGTTGCGGCCGGTCGGCTGGATCGGTTCGGGCTGGGTCCTTTTTCGACACGCTTGGTCCTCCTTCCGTCCGGATCCGTTATCCGGACTGGAAGCACTCTCTCACTTTGCTGAAAAAGCTCTTCCGCTGCGGGGAGACGTTGGCGTTCTCCACCTCGGCCAGTTCCCGGAGCACCCGCTTGTGCTCGGCGGTCAACTTCTTGGGCACCTCGATTAAGACTTGAACGACCATGTCGCCGCGGCCCCGTCGTCTGGGGATCGGCATTCCGTGCCCGGGGAGCTGGAACAGATCGCCGCTCTGGGTTCCCGGGGGAATCTCAAGCGGTTCGGGCCCGTCCAAGGTGGGCACCTCGATTTCGGCCCCCAAAGCAGCCTGTGCGTAGCCGATGGGGATGTGACAAATGAGGTGCCGGCCGTCGCGCTTGAAGAGCGGATGTTCCTTGACGGTGACAATGCAGTAACAATCGCCCGGCGGGCCGCCGTCGCGGCTGGGCTCCCCTTCGCCCGGGAGCCGCAAGCGGGTTTGCGTGTCGACCCCGGCGGGGATTTTTACGTCGCGGGTCACCGGCCGGGGAACGTATCCCGCGCCGCGGCAATCCGGACAAGGGTCGCGGATGACTGCTCCGGCCCCCCTGCACGAAGGGCACGTGCTCTGGAGCGAGAAGATCCCCGTCGACTGGATCACGTGCCCCCGGCCTCCACAGTACTTGCAGGCCTCGGGCTGGGTTCCGCGCTTGGCACCCGAGCCGCCGCAGGCCGAACAGGCTTCGTGTCGGTTGAACTCGATGGTTTTGGTGACCCCCCTGGCGGCCTCCGGCAAGTCGAGGACGACCCCAGAACGGATGTCGGCCCCCTGGCGGACGCGGCGTCCTCCCCGGCGGGAACCGCCGAAGAATTCCCCGAACAGCCCACCGCCAAAGATGTCGCCAAACGCCTCGAAAATGTCGGACACGTCGTGGAATTGAGGCGTGCCACCCCCGGGGCCCTCGAAAGCGGCATGCCCGAATCGGTCATAGCGGGCGCGCTTGTCCGCGTGGCTGAGCACCTCGAACGCCTCGGCGGCCTCCTTGAACTTGGCGACCGCGTCGTCGTCGCCGGGATTGCGGTCCGGATGGTGCCGCATCGCCAGCTTGCGATACGCGTCGGCGATCTCTTCTTCCGAGGCCGACCGATCGACGCCGAGCACCTCGTAGTAGTCGCGTTTGGAGGCCATGGTTGCCATGGTGAGCTTGGGGAAGCCTTTACCCAAATACCAAATTCTACCCTGTTGGTCCGTTTCAGGATGCCCCGGTCGGCCGTTGAAAAAGGCGAGTTAGACCTACTTATTGAAGCTGCTGCGGTTTGCCGCAGCAGCTTCAATAATCGACGCGGGAAGGCCGGCTGTCTCTAACATCTACTGTGCCATCGTGTTATGTGCATCGTTGGGTCAAGAAAGAAACAATCCGCTTGGCGGCTTGTTCCTTTCATATAGGTCTAACTCGCCTTTTTCAACGGGCTGCCGGTCGGCCGATTCGGGCCGAGGCGGGCATCATTGAAAAGGGCCACCCCCCGAGGGAGTGGCCCGGCTTCGACTGCTCGACCAATCAACCGTGATCCAGCCGCACGGTACTCCCGCCGTGGGTTCCAACTGGACTTCTGCAAAAGTCCAGTTCTAACGGACGCTCCCCTCGACGAGATGCCGGTCCTTCTCATCCTTTTCCAGATCGGTCACCATTGTCTCGGTGGTCAGCATCAACGCGGCGATGCTGGCCGCGTTCTCCAGGGCGGTACGCACCACCTTGACCGGGTCAACCACTCCCGCCTTGAAAAGATCGACGTACTTGCCGGCGTTCGCATCGTAGCCGGTGTTGGTTGGTTTCTCTCGGACCTCGTCGGCCACGACCGTTCCATCCAGGCCGGCGTTCTCCGCGATCTGCTCGAGTGGTTTGGAGAGGCACCGGAGCACGACGTCCACGCCAATTTTCTCGTCGCCCCGGGCCGCGGCACGAGCCTTCTCCACGGCCTCGGCGCACCGCAGGAGCGCCACGCCGC
>JBDRTC010001008.1:0-3161 GCA_043824335.1 Planctomycetota bacterium
GTTCTTGCCCGAGCACCATGTCCGCCGTAGCGGCGACTTCCAGCGGGCCTATCGGCGTCGCGCCACGGCCTCCGACGGATACTTGCTGATCTTCGGGCACCCCAACGGCCTCCCCCATCCTCGACTCGGGTTGTCGGTCTCGCGTAAGTTGGGCGGCGCGGTCGTGCGGAACCGCTGGAAGCGACTGATCCGTGAAGCGTTTCGATTGAGCCGCGAGCGACTCCCCCAAGGAGTGGACCTCGTCGTCATCCCCCGGCAAGGCGTGAAGCCCGAGTTGGCCCCGCTCCTCGAATCGCTCCCGCAGCTCGCCGCCCGAGTGGCCTCGAAACTAAAGCGGGAGCTGAAATGAGATTCCTCGGGCGGATCACGACGGGGCTCTCACACCTTCCCTCCTGGACGCTGATCGGGATAGTTCGCGTGTACCAGTGGACGCTCAGCCCCTGGCTGGGCCGCCATTGCCGGTTCCACCCCACGTGCAGCGTCTACTTCATCGAGTCGGTCCGCAAGCACGGGGCCGTGAAGGGCACCTGGCTAGGTCTCCTCCGCATCTCCCGCTGCCACCCCTGGCACCCCGGCGGCCACGACCCGCCGTGAACCGCCACGGAAGAGTAGAAACGAACAACGGCGCGGAACTGGCAGGAGAGTTCCTGGAAATTCAGGTAATTCCCTCCAAAGGCCCGGGAGGGCGCAGCCCGCGGCGCGGAGCCACCGATCACGGCAGGTGTGTCACTTGAGGGTCCATTTATGACACGTCCTGGAATACGTACGGGGAAGTCGAAAAACGGTCGCCTGAGCGTGCTTTTGTGACTGCCTTGGCGGTCGGTGGAACGCAGTCGTCCCCCACATCGCACGTTCGACGGAAAGCTGACCTTATGACTTACGTCGTTGCAGCGTGTGCTTTCGGCCGCAGCTCTTGTGCGACGTCTTGGCATGCAGAACGAAGAGCCCCGTAGCTTCCGGGCAGGGACAACACCCGGCCGAATCGAGTGTACGGCTCCACATTGTCGGCGTCGGTAACGATCAGTTTCTTGCCGGTGCTAAAGCGCGGGTTGATAAGCACGGCAAGCCGATGGGGCGATGTCCTGATGCCATTGATCAAAACATTCTCCTCCGACTCAAACACATCCGTGTCGCAGGCTTTCAGTCTGATTCCCATCGAGGGTATGGTCTCGGCCAGGAAATCGAAAGGTTCGGGTGACAGGTTGTAGTAATTGAGTCGATGGGATGGCTGTTTTGGTCCGTTGCGGCTCTCAGTCCGTTTTCTTGGTTCCGAGCGCTCCAATCGCATGGCGGCGATCGCTTCTGAATCGGATCGGGTCTGCTCGATGATTTCTGAACACGAGTCGATGCTCAAGCGTTCCAAGACCGACTCTGGCGGCAGCTCCACCCGGTCCCACGGTTCCCATTGCCCCACTGCAATCCGTGCGATCAATCCAGCCAATTTCACAAGTTCGGCTTTGGTGCGCAGCGGTTCTGGGACCCTTCCTAAGGACAAGTACCTGTCGCCCACGTATTTCAGTGGTTCGTAGACAGCGGCAGGGATCTCCCAACTTTCTAGTAGCCGAGCCATGACTTGTGGGTGGGTCGTGCGGAAGGCAGACTTCTCTTCCTCGCGGAGGGTCTTGTCTTGCTCCTCACACACTCTGACCATTTCTTGGTATCGCTGGGGATACAACATGCCCAGGGCAACCCTGCCCAAAGAATGCATCAATGCACTCAAGAACAGGGCTTCCTCGATTGCCGGATAGGCTCCTTTTTCCAGCAGCAGTTCGATGGCCACTCCTGCTGCGATGCTTCGGCGCCAAGCCACATCGACGTTCATCCAAGGTAGTACACTGGCAGTCAGTGTAGCTAGTGTGCTTGTGGCCAGGGCAACTTCGCCGATCCGTTTTTGCCCGATTCGAACAACGGCTTCTTCCAATTCGACGATCTTAGCGCCGGAGGCGTTGTAGAAGGAGCAATTGGCAAGTTTGAGCACGTCTGCTACTAGAGAGGCATCGCGTTTAATGGCAGCAGCAATCTGCTGCGTCTCAAAATCATTCGAGCTTGCCATGTTGAACACCTCGAAGGCGGCCTGGGACACTGGCAGCACCTTGGAAAGCCGCATTAGGTCGCGTTCCCAATCTGGCGCACCATTTGTGGAATCAGTTCCCTTGGCGCCTTTCCCGGTTCCAAAATGGCGGCCAGTACCTGAACCAGGGGTTGAGTGGAGGTCGCGGCTGCCGTCCAGTTGCGATGTTCTGCGCTCGGCCAGTGCCTTTATTTTCGCCGCAAAGAGGTCGTAATTGACCGGCTTAAACTCGACAGACTCTGCTCCCCGTTTGATCAGGTCCTTCGCCAGTTGCGGCTCCATAACGCCGGTAAGGACAACGACAATCGGGTGGTCGTCCGATGCCAGCAGCTCGACCGCAAGTGAGTGGCCGTTCCGGTTTGGCATACGGAGATCAGTGACCACAACGTCGTAGCGGTTGGAATCGAGCTTTTGTCGGCCCTCGACTCCGTCGCTTGCAGCGTCGCAGGCAAATCCTTCCGCGTGAAGCGCGCGAATGGTTAAGTTTCGCACAAGAGCGTCATCATCGACTACGAGCGCTCTACACTTAAGGTACGACATCTTCTGTCTCCGTTAAACTGTCTGCATGCTTTCGAGCAGCAGTTGGTCCGGCGATTCCAGCGAGAGAGTGTCGCCGATAAGGTGGGTCTCAGCCGGGTCGTCTTTGTTCTCCTCAGCGAGTTGCGAGATGTCCTCAAGATGGGAGAAGAACAGAGCTGAAAGACACGGGTCGAAATGCGTGCCGACACCCTGCCGCATGATCTCCAGGACCTCTTCTTCAGCCATCGCGGGGCGATACACGCGGTCGTGTGTCAACGCGTCGTACACGTCGACGATGGCCACGATACGGGCACTTTCCGGAATGTCGGGCCCCGTCAGCCGGTTGGGATACCCGCTGCCGTCCCAGCGTTCGTGGTGTGCGAAGGCGATCTCCCTCGCCATTTGGAGCATCGGTACATCGGAGCCGGTCAGCATATCGGCCCCGATGACTGTATGTGTTTTCATGATTTCGAATTCTTCGAGCGTCAGCTTTCCGGGCTTTTGAAGAATGGCGTCCGGAATGCCGATCTTGCCAACGTCGTGCATCGGGGCCGCCAGCCTGATCTGTTCT
>JBDRTC010001009.1:0-2601 GCA_043824335.1 Planctomycetota bacterium
AGACCATCCTCAACGCCTATCGTGTGGGGGGCGAACAGTGCGCCGATCGGTTCCGCGGCATGTTCGCGTGGTGCCTGATGGACAGCCAGCGTGGGCGCGCGTGGTTGTGTCGCGACCGGCTGGGCATCAAGCCGCTTTACACGTTCCGTCCTGCTTCCGGTGGACTCCTGTTCGCCTCGGAACTCCGCACCCTGTTGGCGGCCGGTCCAGACCTGGTGCCGCCAGTGGTGAATCCGGCGGCGTTGGAGAGCTTTCTGGCTCAAGGCGCCGTCTGCGGTGCGGCGAGCCTCATCGCGGGAGTCGAACTGCTCGGACCAGGAGAGTCGCTATGGACCGACTGGTCGGGCAAGCCAGTCGGGCAGAGGACTTGGTGGCGAATCCCGTTCGGTACGGCCGATGAGTCCGGGCCACTCGACTCAAGAACTCGCGCTCGGGAAGTCGCTCGCCTGGCAGACACGCTTCGCGATGCCGTCCGGCTACGGCTCATCTCCGATGTGCCTCTCGGCTTGTTTCTTTCCGGAGGGATCGATTCGGGGGCGATCGCCGTGTCGCGGCGCTCCAGGTGCTGGCGCTAGTCGTGCTGGAGGACTACGCAAAACGGTACGGCCTAAGGAGAACAGCTTGAGAGTGGTGTATTTGAACCCGGCGGCCCAGCTAGGTGGCGCCGAGCGCAGTTTGCTCGATGTGATGGCCTCCGTGCTGCTCGAGGCCCCGTCCACCGAACTGCACTTGATTGTACCGGAAGATGGTCCGTTGATTGATCGCGCACGGGATCTGGGTGTCCGCATTACCGTGCTGAAGATGCCGATTCCGATCACGCGGTTGGGCGACAGCAGGTTTCGTGGGCGCGGACGGCTCCGTGCTCTGGTGGAGATGGTTCCGCAAGCTGTTGCGGCGGGCGTGTCCGGCCCGGGATACGTACGGTGTCTGCGGCGAGCCGTCCAACGCCTACGGCCGGACGTGATCCATTCCAACGGCATCAAATCGCACGTCTTTTCCGGGTTCCTGGGAGCAGGCGGGCCGAAGGTCATCTGGCACATTCGCGATTTTGTCGGCGCGCGTCCCATGGCGGGCCGTATGCTTCGCCGGTTAACACACCGGGCGACGCAAGCGGTCGCGATTTCCAACGCGGTGGCCCATGACGCGCGTATGGTCCTGCCCGATTTTCCCATTGACGTCGTCCACAACGCCATCCGTACAGACGTCTTCACGCCGGGCGCGGGGGACGGGACGGTTCTCGATCAACTGGCGGGCCTGCCGCCGGCCCGGGCAAACGTTGTGCGCGTGGGGTTGGTGGCCACGTATGCCCGTTGGAAAGGCCACGGCCTGTTTCTTGAGGCCGCGGCTCGATTGGCGCGTCGCGCCGACGTGTCGCTCCGATTTTACGTCATTGGAGGCCCGATTTACGAGACCCGCGGGTCGCAGTTTACAGAGGACGAGTTGCGGGAAAGGGCCCGGTCTTTGGGAATTGCGGATGGTGTCGGCCTGGTCGCGTTTCAAGAGAACCCCGCAGACGCCTATCGCTGCCTGGATATCGTCGTCCACGCCAGCACGCAACCGGAACCGTTCGGACGCACCATTGTCGAGGCAATGGCGTGTGGCAAGCCGGTGGTCGTTTCGCAGGCCGGGGGCGCGGCGGAGTTGTTCGGCCACATGGACGATGCCATTGGCGTGCCGCCGTCTGATCCCGCGATGCTCGCCGACGCCATTGAACTGCTGGCGCGGAACCCGGATATGAGAATCCGGTTGGGCAAGTCGGCAAGGCATTCCGCCGTCGAACGATTCTCGCACACGCGGCTTGGCCCCCAGTTTCTCAGAATCTATCGCGCCGAGCCCGCAACCATCGGTATCGAAACGAGTGGCCGCCCCCGTAGGGCTGCCTGATTGCCTAACCAAAGGACACGTTTTCATGAAACATGCAGAGGGACCGAACGGTGAGAACCGGCTGGATCGAGAGGCGGCCGGGCCGCGAATCAACTTGTGGCACGTCATCCTGCGGTACAAGTGGACCATTGTGGCGGCGACTGTCGTCGGCGGTGGACTCGGGTATTTGTATTATCTCAAACAGACTCCGATTTACGCCTCGTCCGCCCAAGTTCTTGTCACCAATACAAAGAGGATGTCCCTCCCCATGGAGGGCATCGACGCCTCGGCGGGCTACGAGGACAACCTGGCTACCCACTCGCTGCTTATCCGCAGCCCACTTCTTGTCGAGAAGGCGATCAAGGAACACAACCTCGATTCGCTGAGGTCGCTGGCCGGCGCGAGCAATCCGGTCCAGGTGATCATTAGTGGGATCAGCGTCGGGCGCGCGGATGGCGGTGCGGGAGGGGAGGCCAGTGCCGACGTGCTGGAATTGAGATTCACGGGCCCGAACATCCGAAAGTCAAGGTAATTCAAAGGCGAATCGACGCAACACGCCGGTATTTCCAGACGACCGTCGTCGAGAATAACGAGCGAAACGGCGCCGCGAAGCCCGTCGATTTCCTCTTGGTCTATGTCCAGTCGCTTTGAGAGGAGTTGAAGGCCGCCGACGAGCGGTTGCGCGAACTAGACGCGCTGTTTGAAAAAGAACGTGAGGCAGCCAAAGCGATGACAGAC
>JBDRTC010001010.1:0-13647 GCA_043824335.1 Planctomycetota bacterium
GCCGGGGAGCTGATCGCCTTTTCCGCGACCACCGGCCAGCGGCTCTGGAGTTGTCCGTGCCGCGAGTGTTTTAACGCTCCGGTCGACGTTCTCGTGGCCGACGGACTGGTGTGGACCGGGGAACTCGTCGTCTCCGGCGAACCGGGCATCACCGCCGGACGCGATCCCAAGACGGGCGAGATCAAGCGGCGGCGACCGGCCGACCAGGCCTTCTTCGAGGTCGGCATGCCTCACCACCGGTGCCATCGAAACCGGGCGACCGATCAGTATCTCGTGCTCGGCCGGGCCGGCGTGGAGTTCGTCGACCTTGCCTCGGGCGAAGCGATGCCCAACCACTGGATCCGCGGCACGTGCCAGTTCGGCACGTTGCCCTCGAACGGGCTCCTCTACGTCCCGCCCCACTCCTGCGCCTGCTACACCCGGGCCAAGCTCAACGGCTTCCACGCCTTGGCGCCGGAGAGGGGAGAGGGGAGAGGGGCGAGGGGCGAGGAGGATGAGGCTTTGAGACTCGAACGCGGCACGGCTTTTGGCTTTTCACCCACTCACCCCTCACCCCTCGCCCCTCATCCCTCCGACTGGCCCACCTATCGTCACAACGCCTCACGGAGCGGTTTCACGAAGACCCCGGTACCCGCCGAGCTGGAGCCGGCGTGGAAGACCGATCTCGCCGGCCGCCTGACGAGCGTGACGATTGCCGGCGGCAAGCTGTTCGTCGCTTCGATCGACGATCACACCGTCCACGCTCTAAACGCCGAGGACGGCGCCACGCTCTGGCACTTCACCGCCGGCGGCCGAGTCGATTCCCCGCCCACGATTTACCAGGGGCGGGCGCTGTTCGGCTCGGCCGACGGGTGCGTCTATTGCCTTCGCGCTTCCGACGGAGCGCTAGTGTGGCGCTATCGGGCCGCGCCCGAGCCGCGGCGGATCGTCTCCTACGGACAGTTGGAATCGGTCTGGCCCGTGCACGGTAGCGTGCTGGTCGAGGACGACGTCGTCTGGTTCGCCGCCGGCAGGTCCTCTTATCTGGACGGCGGGATCTACCTGCATCGGCTCGACCTGAAAACGGGCGAAAAACTCTCGGAGACCTGCGTCAACAGCCGCGACCCCGAGACGGGCCGGCAGCCGAAAGGTACCGTCGAGATGTTCGACATCCCCGGGGCGCTACCCGACGTCCTCTCCAGCGACGGCCCGTCGGTCTACATGCGCCACGTGAAGTTCGACCGGCAAGGCGTCCGGCAAGAAGAGGGCGGAGTACACCTCTTCTGCCCGACCGGCTTTTTGGACGACTCCTGGTGGCACCGGTCCTACTGGGTCCTGGGCTCGCAGTTCTACACCGGTTACCGCGACTGGTTCCGCGCGGGCCGCGAGGTCCCCGCCGGGCGTTTGCTCGTGTTCGACGAGTCGTCGGTCTACGGGTATGGAATGCAGCCGAGCTACTATTACTGGTCGACCCCGCTCGAATACCATCTCTTCGCGGCCGACAAGCACCCGAGAATCGTCCCGTCGCCGAGAAAGCGCGAGCGGGTGCCGCAGTGGGGACAGCAGGAGATCGAGCACGCTTGGTCGCAAAGCGTCCCCTTCCAGGCCCGGGCCATGGTCTTGGCCGAGGCCACGCTCTTCGTGGCGGGCCCACCCGACGTGCTCGACGAAGAGGAAGCCATGCGACGCCGCGACGATGCCGCCATCGAGCCCCTGCTCGCCCAACAGACCGACGCCCTCGAAGGCCGGGCCGGCGGCGTCCTCTGGGCCGTGTCGACCTCCGACGGCAAGAAGCTGGCCGAGTATCCGCTCGCCTCCCCACCCACCTGGGACGGCATGGCCGCCGCCGGCGGACACCTCTACCTCTCCACGTCCGACGGCAAGGTCCTCTCTTTCAAAGGCCGATAGCCCGGATCATTCATCCGCTGCCGCAGCACCACCGGCATCTTGCCAGCGTTCCCGATTCCTCCCGTCGGTGCAGCGCAGCGCTGGACCCGGGCTTCGCGCTCGGCGCGGGTCAGCGAGTAGGTCAGGCCGCGCTCGGCGCGGGTCTCCCGACCCCGCCGAAGCCAGCGTCAATAGAAAACCGGTGACTGTCCCGAATTATTCCGAATTATTCAGGCATTTATGTGTGGGAACTTGGTCCGATCGCAACCTCCAATCTGGAGACGAACACGCAGGCGTGAACGCCTGGGCTAGGAAAAGGCGGCATTGTGCTTTCGCTCAATGCGTAGAATGTCCCCTTTTTCCACCCTCTTTTCTACCCCGAAATTCTCCCTACTCGGCGGGCGGCTCGACCTTCTGACCGTAGAGCTTCACGTCGTCCCACTGGACGGTCTCGCCGAAGCAGCCCAGTCCGATCTGGCCCCAGGCGAAGTCCTTATCGACGGCCGTCTTGGCGGGTTTCTGCATGTCGTCGAAATAGAGATCGATCGTGCCGTCCTTCACGCGGCGGACCAGCTTGATCTGGTGCCAGCCTTCGTCCCAGGGCGTGCCCTCGTTGGTCTGGCCGATGGGCTTGCGTGGGCCCTTATCCACCTTGAGCAACTGATTGGAGATGGCGTCGCGCACCAGACCTTGGTGAGCGTAGTAGAAGTGCTCGGCGTTCTGGTAGCCGAAGAAGATGCAGCAGTCGCGGTGCCCCCCTGCCTCGAAGGCTGTGCTGCGCGCCTTGATCAGGAGCACGAAGTCGCCCACCACAAGGTCCCCAAGCAACGACAGGTTGCTGGGGCTGCGGTGCGGCGGCTTGTAGTCGCTTTGCCGGTGCTGGTCGTAGACCTTGCCTTGGCCGTCCGTCTCGGTGATCTTCCACGCCTTGGGGTCGGTGGGCCGCCAATGGTCCGCGCCCTGCTCGAAGTCGTCGGCAAAGATCAACGGCAGGCCGTCGCATTGCTCAGCGCCGGAGCTCAGCGCCGTCAACGACAAGCATGCCACAATGGCCAGTGCAGCACGGTACAGCATGGGGGTCCTCCTTGTCTACGGGGGCGGAATTGCCTGACGGTATCGAGTTTCTGATCGGCAGCCCTATGGACCCGCTTTCGGGGGCGCAACGGCTTTCTTCACAGTGGCGCGAATCCACTCCGGCTCGTCTTCGCCGGACAGTTCGCCGTAGATGGCTTTCGCCTCGTCCTTGTTGCCCGAGGCGAACAGGCTTTCGGCACAAGCGAGCAAAGCGGGACGGATTTCGGCTCTGACCTCGGGAGTCGCCTTGGACCTGGCGGCGCGGAGCGCGCTGGTGGCTTCATTGCCGCCGATTTTGCCCAACGCCGCGGCCGCTGCGCCCGCGACGGCCTCGTCCTTGTCGGCCAGCAATCGGACCAGCACTGCGACGGCTTGCCCGTCTTTGCGCACCCCCAGCGAGTTGATCACGCCGATCAGCACACGGCCCTTGGTTCGGCCCAAGGCATCGCGCAGTGCCGCGGCCGCTTCCGGCTGCGGCATCTGCTCCAGGGCGTAGCGGCCCAACACGGCCAGGTTCTCGTCGTCGCCGACCAGCTTGGCCAGAGCAAGCACCGACTCGGGGCCGGCCAGGAGCATCAGCTTCTTGCAAGCGAAGTTCTTGCAGCCGGGCGAGACCTCGGGGTTTTCGAGCATTCCGAGCAGTCGCCCGACGATCTGCTCGCGCGCCGGCGCGTCGCCGTAGGTCTGGTTGATGTGGTTCTCCAGCACGGCCAGGGCCTTGCGCGTGCCGCCCTGTTCGTATTGCAGGACATCCTGAAACGCCTGCTCCACCGGATCCGGCTTGTCCGTTTCCGGCTTGGCCTCGTCGACCGCCGCCAAAACCAGGTTTGAGTTGGCTGGGTTCATCGTTTTGTTCTCCGGCAAGATGGTTCACAACTGCCACGGGCTTCGCATGGTGCGCGCGATCATTCGGTTCGCTTCGGGGTCGTCGAGGAACGACTCCTTCTCGGGGTCCCATCGCACCTTGCGGCCCAGCAGCATGCAGATGTTGGCCAGGTGGCATACGGTGGTCGAACGGTGCGCGGCCTCGGGCGGGCAGCTCGTTTCCTCGCGGCTGCGGATGCAATCGATGAAGCCGCGGGCCGGCGGCAGGCGGGTCTCGTTGGGGCCGATCTTCGAGCCGAGCACCGAGGCCGGATTGGCCGTGGGCTGTGCGCCCATGTGGATCCAGCCCTCCGTGCCGATGAACCTGGTACCTTCGGAACACTCGCGATTGTCGGCGTAGATCAGCTTCACCCCGTTGGCGTAGCGGTACTCCACGCGCCAGGTCAGCGGCGTGTCGAACAACCCGTCTTCGGGGAACACGGCTTCGCCCTCGGCCTCCACGGGACCCGTGTCGTCGGCGCCCAAACCCAGTTGGACGAGGTCGATGTAGTGAACGCCGGCTGCAGTGACGAACCCGCCCGCAAAGTCGCGGATGAACGTCCACGGGCGACCGCCCGTGACGCCTACGCGGTGCGGGCTGTACGGGGCCCAAGGGGCCTGGCCGAGGAACAGATCGTAGTCGAGCCCCTCGGGGACCGGTTCGGGCTTCTCGCAGCCGCAGTGCGATCCGGGGCGCGAGCCCACCTCGACCGTATGCACCTTGCCAATACGCCCGTTTAGCATTAGTTCCACCGCGTGGCGATTGGCTCCACTGCGGCGATACTGCGTGCCGTGCTGAAACACGCGTCCCAAGCGGCGGAACGTTTCGGTCAGCACGCGGCCTTCCTGAATGGTCAGGCCGAGCGGCTTCTCCACATACGCGTCTTTGCCGGCCTTGGCGGCCATCACCGCGGGAATCACGTGCCAGTGTTCCGGGGTGGCGACCACGACGGCGTCGACGTTGGAATCGGCGATCAGGTCGCGGAAGTCGTTGTACGCCTTGCAGCCCTTGCCGATGCGCTGCTGTGTGGCTTCGCGCTTGGCCTTGACCACGTCGCAAACGGCGGTCACCTGGGCGCTGCCATCGGCCGCGAGTCGGCCACTACCGTTGCGCGCGCCCAGGCCGATCGCTCCCAGGCCGATCCGGTTGCTGGGCGCGGGTTCCGAACCCAGCCCCAACGCCGCGGACGGAATCAAATAGGGTGCAGTGACGGTCGCCGCCGTCCCGGCGAGGAAACGGCGTCGCGTGAAGGCTCCAGACATAGCAGACCCTTCCTTGTGAATGGGTGGGAAACTTGGGCGGGTGGTCGCTTCTCGACACTCAACATAAGCGGCTGCGCCTCGCAAAGCAATCATCGAGGTAGCCGTTCAAGCCCCGGCTGACATCGGGAAATCTGCCGAAACGGCAGAAGGCTGAGTTTATCATGGATCGCGAGGATTGGAAGCATTTTCTTGCCCCCCCCCCCCCCTGAAAAAGATCCCAAAATTGTTGGAAATCGGGCCGGTGCTGTCAAACTTGAAATGCAACAGTTGCGAAAATTGGCGTTGGCGAAAGGAAGAAACGAAAAGGGAACCGTCACCTATTATGGCGATGACGCGATAAATGGGGACCGATAGATGGGGATAAATGGGCACATGCCTTTTTCCGTCAATAGAGCGCTTTCACGGGCTGGAAGCCCGTGCTACGAGACCTTGTCCGTCGGCGGCACGCGCATCGGCCGGAGGTTTTGGTTGTGGCCCCAGAGGCGGCGGACGAGGGCGAGGTAGTGGAGGTGGTTTTCCAGCGGCACGTCGGGCGGGACCCGGTGGTCGCAGAAGCCGATGTAGCCGCCCTCTTCCACGAGCGGGGCGAGCCGGCGGACCTCGGCCTCGATGGCGTCTTTACCCCGGGCGAGGATTCTTTTGTCGAACCCGCCCATCATCAGCAGGTCCTTGCCGTACTCGTTGCGGAGCTTGATCGGGTCGCCGCCCCAGGTGCCGACCTCCACGGGAAACATGCAGTTCACGCCCGCGTCGCGCCAGAGGGGGACGAGTTGGTCGATCTTGCCGTCGCAGTCGACCCAAACCACGTCGACCCCGTGACGGCCGAGCAGGTCGGTCAGCCGGCGGTAATGGGGGACCAGGTAGCGTTTGAAATGGGCGGGCCCCAGGAGCGGCCCGCTGTTGTAACACATGTCTTCCCACAGGCCGCAGCCCTCGAACTTTCCGCCCGTGGCCAGCACCCGCTCGAGCACGCCGAGGACGCAGTCGGCCACAGTGGTGACCATCTCCTCGAACCAGGCCGGATCGTCGTAAACAAGCGTCGACACCGCCTCCAGCCCCATCCAGTTGCGAATCCACCCGTAGAAGCTGCCGGCGGAAAGGAAGATCGGCAACTCCCGGGCGTCGTCGCGCCAGAGGCGGGCGCATCGGTCCCAGTTTTTCGGGTAGCGCCGCGGGTCGCCCGGATCGAGCCGGGGGAGGTAGTGCTTCTTCCAGCTCTCGCGGTCGAGGAGCAAATGCCCCTGATGGAGCGGAATGCTGCTCATCGACTTCTTCTTGAGCACGCGAACCCCGTCGGGCTGCTGGATTACCTGCGAGTCGCCGCGGTCTTCAAGCACGATGAAGTCGAATTCCGGCACCAGCCCTACAAAGACGCCCTCGAAGACCGAGCGGCTGGGGTCCGATGGCACGACCAGGGCAGTGCTCTCGGCGTCGAGCACGCAGCGAAAGAGCGGGTCCATGCCAAAGTAGTCGTCGCTGGTCGCGCGGTCGACGCTCCGCGGCAGCCCCTGCTCGTACCAGGCCTCCAAGGTCTCGTCCCAGAAGCTGAAATCGGCGATCGGCGCCCGGTCCCGCGCCTGGTAGCGCATCGTGGCGACAAACCGCTGGCGATGGTTCATTCCCGCTCCCCGGTTCGCTTGTCGATCGTCGGCTTTGGCTGGCGTGTCACAGGAGTCCAGTAGGAATCGCAATTACTCCAATTCCGGCGGCACGTTGCCGTAGGACCAACCGTCGCCGCTGAAGGGTGGGGCCGGGGGCGGCGTGGGGGTTTTGCCGGGCGTCATTTGACCGGCCAGCTCCAGGGCCGCTTCCACCATTTTTTCCGCAGCGCCGACCTCCAGGTTGGCGAAGCTCGTGATCCGCGTTTCGTAGCCGCCGCCGTGCTCGCCCAGGGCCTCGGCCGTGGGAACGTAGCCGGCGCATCCGTTGGCCAACTCCACGGGAAACGTGAACGGGAAGGGGCTTTTGGCCTTGATGTCCAACCCCGACTGGCAGAAGAACTCGGCCGGGTTGGTGAGGAACACGGCCGGCCCGACCTGAACCGCCTGTACCTCCACCTCTTTGAGCGGATTCTTGGCGAGCTCGACGTCCAAGAGCACGATTTCCTTGGCGAAGGTCCACTCGGCCGGGCCCACTTCCTTCGGGTCCTTTTCGACCATCTCGTAGCACCGCTTGACTCGCTCGGGATTGGGAACGCGGCGCTCGCTCTTCCAGACCTTCACGCGGGCGTCTAAGGGGACGAGCGCGCCCGGCTCGATCGACAAGAGCACCTTGACCGCTTCGGCCCCGACCCGGCCGCCGACCAGCTTGGCCCAGCGCTCCCTTTCCGGGAAGGCGTAGGGGCTAAGATTGTCGACCTGGGTGATGTCGCCCGAGCAACCTTGCAGAAAGACGACCACGGCCTCCGGGCCCAAGGAGCCGCGGATCGTCTGCTCCAAGTAATAGATCCAGTTGGCGGAAATGCCCCCGGGGCTGGTCGTGGCGTGGCAGGCGTAGTTGACCACGCAGCCGAGCAGTTTTCCCTCGCTGTCCCACGCGCCAACGACGCCCACCTCGGGGTCGATCGGGCCGGCGTAGTCGACGATCTCCGGGTTCCCTCGCCCGGGGTGCGTATGGCAGAGGCCGTTCTTCATCCGACAGCGGCGGTTGAAGGCGACCTTGTCCTCGTGGCCGCTCCCCACGCCGCACCGGGCCTCCGCCCGGGCTGCGTCGGCTTGGCAGACGGCCTCGATCGTCTGCTTCAGGCAATGGTCATAATACTTCGGGTCGACACAGGTCGATTGCTCGTAACCCAGCTTTTGCACCAGGGGAGGGGCGTCGTCCAATTCACCGGGCCGGACGCCGAAGATCGGGCCCGAGGAGTGGGAGTGCGACGCCCCGATCAGGATCGCCTCGGGCGCGATCCCGCACCTTTCGTGGATCGCCTTTCGGGCGTCCTGGACCATTTCGCGGTGAACGGCGATGGCGTCGATCCCCACCAGGGCCACCCGGGTCGCGCCGTCGTCGAACACGGCGGCCCGAACCTTGCACGGGTCGTGAAGCGTTTGGTGATACGATTTGCCGTACCCGCCGGGGCCTTCCATGCCGATCTCCGGCGTGATGTCCGTCTCGGCAAAGCCGACCTTGAACACAGGCTCGTCCGGGGCCGCCGGCACGCGGTCGGCGGCGAGAAGGAGAATGCACGCGGCCGCGAGGAGGGAAGCGGCAACGCGTCGAGAGGGTCTGGTCATTTCGAGGTCTCCTTGATGTCGGGTGTGGGTTCTCGGATTGTGGCCGGTGGGAAGACTCTGCTTCAACCCCACGGGGCGCAGCCCGTGGGCGTTTGGGGCGTGTTGCTTTGTTTCGTCGATCCCTCCCGTTGCAGCTCTCCGGTTGGGGCGGCAGTACAACTGCCGCACCAACAGAGTTGATTCCCTCGCGTTGTGGTTTCAGTTACCACAGCCGGACCCGCGCGTAGCTGATCGTGTTGGCCGCGCCGGCCCGGGTGCCCAACAGTTCCAGGGTTGTTGAGCAAGGCGATCCGGCGCGGACGGTTGCCGTGAAGTAGGAACTCATCGGGTGCTTCATGGGCACCGTAACGGCCGGGCCCGGCGTGCCGTCCGCGAGCAATTCCATCAGGCGGTTTTCCGACACGCCGTTGCCCGCCGCGTCGGTCCCGCTCACGTAGTAGAAGACGAACAGCCGCCCCTCGGGCGTGACCTGGAACCGGGCGGCCCCGGCGATCTCGTTTGCACCCCCCTCCTCGGCCAACAGCAGCGTGTGGCGCTGCACCACCTTGCCTTCGCGAACCACGGCGTAGTTCAGGGCGGTTGACTGTTTCTCGTCGGGGAAGAATTCTTCGCGGAGCCGGGTGTCGAGCGCCCGCTCGCTCCAGAGAATGTGAACCTTGCCGTCGTCGTCGGCCCAAAGGTCGCAGGGGAAGATCCACCCGCAGGTCTTGTCGCGGCTGGCGATCTCGACCCACTCGTGAAACTCGGCCGTGGCGACGTCCGGCGTCCAGGCGTAGAAGAGGCGGCGGAAGTCGTAGTCCCAGCCGCGTCCGGTGATCTTCTGCTTGTACGCCCGCCACTTGTCGTACGGCTCGACGATGTCGCTCACGCCCGAGAAGTGCACGGCCCGATCCTTGAGCATCACGTTGGGATAGCAGACCCGAATCGGCTGCGGCCGGTCGTACTCCTGGCCGAAGGGCCAAACGAGCTTGCCGCTTTTGGCCCAGTTGCCCTCCGCGTCGCGAAACGCCCATTCGGCGTGCGTGTAGCCGATGTTCTGAAAGAGGATCATCTCGCCCCTGGGGCCGTCGGCCGCGAAGCTGCGGTAGGAATGTTCGGTGAAGGGCGGCGCCGCGTCCCACGTGGGCAAAATCGTCTCGAACGGGGCTTTCAGGTCGGCCGGTTTGAAACGGAGGATTTCGGGCCTCGCCGGTCCGCCGTATGCCTCCGGGCCGGTGAGCGTCGGGTTGACCGACAAGAACAGCCCGCCCCCGTCAAATCCCACCATCGGACACGGCTCCCGCGTGCGCCCCTCCTCATCCACCCGCTCGATCTTCCACCCCTCGGCCGACCTCTTAAACAACGTCCACCGGCAGTTGTTCAAGGGCTTGAACCCCTCCAACGTCTCCAGCCCGCTGGCAAACACGTCCTCCCCGATCCGCACCAAACACGTCGACCCCGCACACCACAACGGCCCCGACCCATTATCCGCCGGCCGATAGGTGTAAACGTCCTCCTCGATCTCCACGACCGGTTGAAGTGCAGGGGGCGTTTCCGCGCCGACTGCCGTCTGGACGGAGCAGACCTGGAGGACAAAAAGGCTCGTGAAAACGGCAGTTGCGATTCGCATGTCATTTTCTCCGCGATGGTGAAGCTGTGTCAGCGGACGGCAAATAGGATAGCTCACGGCGTGGCATTTTTCACCGGTTCTACGTCGCGGGGTTGGACGCAGTGGTCGAGGATGGTTAGCGGGTCGTCGGTCTTGGGGATGAGGTCGGGGAGCCGGGAGGTGCGCTTGAGGAAGTCGGCGAGGAGGGCGACGTAGCGGTCGACCCGGTCGCGGTGCTCGGGGCGGTCGGCCAGGTTGATGAACTCGCCGGGGTCTTTGGAGAGGTCGAGGTCGAGGTCGAAGAGCTTGAACGTGGGGCCCTGGGGCGGAAGGCCCGTGGCGTAGCCGTCGGTGCGGGCCCGCTTGCCGCGGGTGAAGACGAGCTTGTAGCGGTCGTCGCGGATCATCACCTCGTCGTTCTGGGCGTACTCGACGAACACCTGCTCGCGGTGCCGGTCGGTCTTGCCCGTGAGGAGGTCCACGAGACTGCGCCCTTGAACGTTCTCGGGCTTTGCCACGCCCGAGAAGTCGAGCACGGTGGGCACCACGTCGATGAACTCGACCAGGGCCTGGGTGCTCGTGCCCGGCTCGATGCGGCCGGGAAAACGGAACATGAGCGGGGCGCGGGCGGCCTCTTCGTAGCTGGAGTGCTTTTCAAAACGGCCGTGGTGGCCCAGGAAGTAGCCGTGGTCGCCGAGGTAGACGACGAGCGTGTCGTCGGCGTGGCCGGATTCTTCGAGGGCGTCGAGCACGATGCCCACGTTCTTGTCGGCAAACTCGGTCGAGGTGTAGTAGGCGGCGTTGATGCGCTGCTTCTCGGCGTCGGTCAGGTCGCGAAAGACGGCGGGGATCTGCTGCTCGTCCTCCGGGCCGATCCGCGGCAGCTCGAACCGCGCCGGATCGTGCCGGTCGCGATATTCCACGGGAAACCGAAACGGCGAGTGCGGCTCGTAGAAGCTGACCATCAGGAAGAACGGCTTCTCGCGTTTTTGGGCGAGGAACTTCGCGCCCTCTTGGGCAAAAAAGGTGCCGGCCATCTCGGCGTCCCACGCGCCGTAGGGCACGTAGATGCCGTTGAGCCAGAGCCGGGCCGGGTCGACGAACGGCTTCCAGGGCGGCAGCACCTCGACGCCTTCCGGAAGCGGCCGCCGCCCTCGCTCGCGAAGCCACCGGCGGTGCTCCGGGTGGTCGACGCGGAGGTCGAACCCGTGCTTCAGCGCGCTATTGAAGTGCATCTTGCCGATCGAGGCCGTCTGGTAGCCGGCCGCGCCGAGCATCTCGGCCAGCGTGGTCTCGGCTTCCGGCAGGGGCGTTCTGAGGAGCGTGACGCCGATCGTGCGAGGGTACCGGCCGGTGAGAAACGACTGGCGCGAGGCCGTGCAGACCGGGGAGTTGCAGTAAGCCCGATCCAACCGCATGCCCGAGGCGGCCAGGCGGTCGAGATTGGGCGTGCGGACGATCGCGTTGCCGTACGCGCCGGTCACGTAAGGGGCGTGGTCGTCGGTCACGATCCACAGCACGTTGGGCGGATCGGGACGCTCTTGCGCATCGTCGTGACTCGCCGCCCGACCGGCCAACGTAGAGAACGGTATGCACAGGACGAAGACGATCAAGGCAGCGGGGGGTACAGGTCGCGTCGACATCGGCAGGCAACTCCTTGAAGAAGATATGGTTCAATACTCGACACGGTCCTCCTTCTTCACCCAGGCCTGGAAGGCGGCCAGGGCCTCCTGGCGAAGGTGCTGTGCCGTTGGCAGGGAACGCTCGGCTGGGGGGAGGACGATTTCGCGGGCGATCCAAGAGTCGTCGAAGCCGGCTTGGGCGGCGTCCTCGGCAGCGGCGGCGTAGTACAGCCGGTCGATGCGGGCCCAGTAGATGGCCGCCAGACACATCGGGCAAGGTTCGCAGCTTGAGTAGAGCTGGCAGCCGGAGAGCTCGAAGGTGCCCAGCCGCGAGCAGGCGTCGCGCAGGGCGACGATCTCGGCGTGAGCGGTCGGGTCGTTGGTCGAGGTGACGCGGTTCCAGCCCACGCCCACGACTTGGCCGTTGCGCACGACCACGGCCCCGAAGGGCCCGCCGTCGCCGGCCTCCATCTTTTCCAGCGATAGCCGGATGGCTTCGCGGAGGAAGCGTTCGTCCATGCTGGGCGGTCCCTAATCCAGTTTTTCCGCCAGCCGCTGGACCGCGCCGGCGATCCGGTCCTCGATCTGGGGAGTCCAACGCTCGGTGGGAAGCCCGTACACGTAGAACGCTCCCGACTCGTAGCCCCCTTCCTCCCACACGCGCCGCGAGGGGATGTAGGCCATCACGTCGTTAGTGTAGCCGGAGACCCAGGTTTCGGGCCCGTAGGTCGACTTGAAGCGGAGGGAATAGTCGACCACGACCTCGCCGCCCAGGGTGATCCAAAGCTGGTTGTCGCCGAGCTTCCAGGCTTGAACGGGATAGGGGTACGAGGCGGCCAGCGACCCGCCTGCGTCCAACTGCTTGAGCAGACGTTCGGCGCGGCGCTTGAAATAGACGTTCTTCTCGAGCGCGGCCTGGAGGTCCTCCCGGGTGAGGGTGGCCTCGTATTCGAGATCGATCAGTTCCAGCGCGGTTTTGAGACGCGGGGCAATCGGCCGCATCGGCTTTTCGAGCACGTCGTCGACCGCCGTGGCGAGCATCTCGCCGTACTTCTGGCAAAGCTCGACCGTGCGGCGAGGAAGAGGATTCTGATCGGACCCGCAGCCGGCGTGAAACATGGCCGAAGCGCCGGGATGGCTCTTCTCCAAGGCGAGCTGGGCGAAACCGGGATAGTCGCCCGACCACTGGTAGAGGCTCAACGTCGTTGCGTGGCAGGCGTAGCCGAACAAGACGGCCTGCAGGTCTCCCTCAGGCCCTCGCACGGCCAGCACCGACACGCCGTGATCCACGGGCCCCTTGAGCGGAACGCCCTGCTCGCGCAACTCGGCCACTTTGTTCTGTGGATTGTTGCGCCGATTGACCGCGAAGTCGGTGGTTCCCTCGCCGGCCCAAAGGGTCGCCGGAGTGGGCTGGCTCAACGCCTTCGCGACGGTTTCCACGATCGTCTTTTCCAGGGCAAGCGAATACTTCTCGATCAGGGCCTTCTGGTCGTCGTCCAGCGGGTAGACGTCGTAGAGCGCGTCTTTGAGCACCGGCCCGCTGTGCGTGTGAGAAGCGGAGAGCATGACTTGGGCGCGTTTCAGGCCGCAGCGGGTCTCCAGTTCGGCGCAGATCTTGTCGTACATCGCCTTCGGGAATCCCAGCAAGTCGCCTGTGAGCGCGACGGCGCGATTGCCGTCGGCCGCCTCCAGTGCAAGGACCTTGATCCAGAGGTCGTGGAGCGTGCCTTCGGCCGGATGGTCGCGGCCCCCGTAGCCGGCCAGCCAAATCGGTTCCTCCGGCGTGATCCTGGCCTTGGCGACGCCCACTTTCCACGCCGCCTCCGCCGCCGGGAGCGTCCGCCCGGAAAGCAACACCAAAGCAATCGAACAGATCCAGATGCCAATGAAGCGCCGCCGTCGCATCGCACGATCCTCCGCAAAAGGTTACCCGGGGGTCAACCGCAGAGGTGTCCCGGCCCAGCGGTAGCCTCGCGGTTTCGCTCAACCTTACATAGGCGTGGACACCCGCGCCCCATCCTACCAGCCAGGCACTCGAACGGAAGCACTTTCCGGGCCCCTGTCCACCCGAGCGGATGCATGTGGCACCCCCCGACGCACGGCCGCGCGTACCTGGGGCAAAGCGAAGCGGTGCCTCAGT
>JBDRTC010001011.1:0-2265 GCA_043824335.1 Planctomycetota bacterium
GGCCGCGGTCCCCTCGAAAGAGCGGGGTCGCGGGTCTTGTCCGATCGCGGGAATCGAATATGATGCCCGTATGAAATCCCGATCGTTTGCGATCCTGATCGCGCTGACACTCGCGTCGAGCCTGTGGATGCTAGCGGTCCCGACCGTGGGGCGGGCGGCGCCGGCGGAAGAAGGGGGCGTCTCGGAGGCGGACGCGGACGCCCGGGCCGAAGCGTGGCGGGTGCTCAACACCTTCGACCTGCGGTCCTTCTTGGGCGAAGGCCCCCTGGCCGTCTGGCTGGTTCCCTTGGCGGCGATCCTCCTCGGTCTCGTGGCCGGAAGGATCAGCGCGGCGGTGCTCGGCTGGCTGGGTAAGCGATGCGAAGCCCGCGGCTGGAAAGTCCAGCAGCAGGTCTTCGCCGGCCTGGTCAGCCCGGCCAACCTGGTCCTGTTCACTTTGGGCCTCGCCGTGGCCGTGGCCAACCTGCCGACCGGTCTTGCCGCCCCGCCGTTCTGGGAGAAGGTGATCCAGCTTCTCTTCTGCCTGGCGGTCTTGTGGTACGTCTCGAACCTGATCTTTGCCGTTGAGGTGGCCCTGCGCCGGCTCGTGGGCGCGACCGGGGCGGCCATCGACGAACAGTTGGGCCCGCTGATCCGCCGCACGTTGCGCGTGGCCTTGTGGATCGTGGGCGTGCTCTTTATCGCCCAATCGGTCTTCGAGCAGGACATCGGGGCGTGGCTGGCCGGTTTGGGGATCGCCGGCCTGGCCATCTCGCTGGCCGCGCAGGATTCGCTCAAGAACCTGTTCGGCTCGGTGATGATTCTGTTGGACCGGCCCTTTCGGATCGGCGAGCGGATTCAGTTCTCCGGCCACGACGGCGTGGTCGAGGAGATCGGCTTCCGCTCCACCAAGCTCCGCACGCTCACGGGGCACCTGGTGACGATCCCCAATTCGAAGATCGTCAACGACCCGGTGGAGAACGTCGCCCGGCGTCCCACGATCCGGCGGACCATCAACGTAACGATCACCTACGACACGCCCCTGGAAAAAATCACCCAGGGCGTGGAACTCCTCCGAGGCATCTTGGAGGAAGAAGGCATTCGCGAGCCGATCCATCCGGTGATCGACGGCAACGAGTCCCCGCCCCGGGTCTACTTCAACGACTACAACGCCGAGAGTCTGAACCTTTTTGTGATTTACTGGTACGCCCCGCCGGCGTACTGGGATTACATGGAGCACGCCCAGCGGCTGAACCTGCGGGTTTTCGAGGAGTTCGAGAAGGCCGGGATCGAGTTCGCCTTCCCCACGCAAACGCTCTACCTGGCCGGCGACCCCAAACGCCGGCTGGCCGTCGAGATGCTCAACCGGGGCCTCGACCAGCCGGGTTGACGAAGGAGACTCCCATGAAACGGCGGTCCTTTTTGCACGCGGTCGGCCAAGCGGTGGGAAGCGCCGCAATGGTCGGTGCCTCTTCGGCCGAGGCTCAACAGGCGACCGAAGCCCCCGAGACGACCAGCACAGCCGGTGTGCCCCGGCGGGTCCTCGGGCGGACCGGGCGCGAAGTGTCCGTCGTCGGCTTCCCGGGGCTGGCACTGATCCACCACGACCAGGAGGAGTCGACGGCCGGGCTCCACCGGGCCTTCGAGCGGGGGATCAACTACTTCGACGTCGCCCCCGCTTACGGCAATGGGGAGTGTGAAATCAAAATGGGGATCGGGCTTCAGGGGATCAACCGCGACGACTACTTTCTCGCCTGCAAGACAAGAATGCGGGATAAAGACGGCGCCCGGGAAGAGCTCGATCGGTCGCTCGAAAGCCTGAAGACCGATCATTTCGATCTCTACCAGCTCCACTGCCTCAAGCGGCCGGAGGAGATCACCGAGGCCCTCGGGCCGGGCGGGGCCATGGAGACGATCCTCAAGGCCAAGGAGAAGGGCAAGGTTCGGGCGATCGGCTTCTCGGCCCACACGACGGTCGCCGCCCTGACGGCCTTGCGGAACTTCCGCTTCGACACGGCCATGTTTCCCATCAGCTTCGTCGAGTATTTCACCATCGCGTTCGGAAAGCCGGTTCTCAAGCTGGCCGCCGAGCAGGGAGTGGCCGTGCTGGCGATGAAGGCCATGTGCCGCGGCCGATGGCCCGAGGGCATGGAGCGGACCCGCAAGTGGTGGTATCGCGCCGTGGAGGAGAAAGACGAAGTCGACCTGGCCTGGCGCTTCGTCCTCTCGCAGCAGCCGGTTGCGGCGGGCATCCCTCCCTCGTTCCTTGACCTGTTGGACAAAGCG
>JBDRTC010001012.1:0-2346 GCA_043824335.1 Planctomycetota bacterium
AGTTCCTTCGCGAAGAACCCGGGAAGTTCATCGGGCTCACCTGGATGCGTTTCTGGATCGCCATCTTGCCCGTTGCCATCACCGCCCATTCACCGCTCTCCACGTTGGCTGCCTGGTACGTCAAAGGCCTCATCCTGGTCATCGTGCCTCTCGGAGTCTACTTGGGCCGACGACGACTGTGGGTGGACCTGCTGCCGTGGCTGTTGTTCGCAGCCTACTGGCAGGCTCTCCAATCAATTTCGGGGCCGGGCATGCGACATCGACTTCCGGCAGATCCTGCCTGGGCGTGTCTTGTGGGTGTTTACGCCGGCGTCATTCTAGCGGCCGTGCTACAGATTTATAGAGGAAGAACCGTCTCCATTGAAACGCGAGCACAAGACTCGCTCGCGAAGGCCGCGTAACCAGGCCCGTGAGCGACTCGCAAGAGAGCGTTCTCAATCTCCACTCTCGATTGAAAGGTCCTTTCAAGACATGAATCCGCCAGCAAGTGCCCTGCGGCCTGTCGGTGCTCATCACGAAACCGACTTGGCTCACGTCTCCCAAAATGGTTCTACCCGGCCGCTGGAAAAGCTCTCCGTCATCATGCCCGTGTTCAACGAACGCGGATCGCTCCAGGAAATCGTGGAGCGGGTGCTTCGATCCGCCGTCCCCCTTGAGATGGAGCTGGTCGCTGTAGACGATTGTTCCAGTGACGGCTCCTGGGAACTGCTCGAGCGGCTGGCGGACAACGACCCACGCATCCGCGTGTATCGACATTCCCACAACCGCGGCAAAGGGGCGGCGGTCCGGACTGCAATCCAACACATCTCCGGCGATGTAGCCGTGATCCAGGACGCTGACTTGGAGTATGATCCCAACGACTACCTCGTGCTTCTGGAGCCGGTACTTCGGGATGGGGCGGATGCTGTTTTCGGTTCGCGCTTCGTGGGACATCCGCGTCGCGTGCTTCGATTCTGGCACAGCCTCGGAGAATCCTGGTGCAGTATGTGCCTCATGGATTCGGCTTCAAGGCGATGAATGTCTTGTATCCCATTTGGCTCAATAGTCTCCGAAGGGAGCATATCCAACTTATGTTTCACGAAGTTGTGTTTCCTTTCGTGCGCGGGCAACCACTGCGGCATCGCGTCCTGGCACTGGTCACGCGGTTGATGGCGCTGATTGCAGTCCGCGGGGCGCGGGAGGTTTTCGTGAGCATTCCGGCGTGGGCCGGTTTCCTGCGGCCATTGGGGGCGACTCGCCCAGCACCTGTCTGGCTCCCCGTGCCCAGCAACTTGCCCGTCACGGTTGCGGCAGAAGCCGTCGCTAGCGCGCGCGGCCGTATGGCAGCCAACGGCAAGACGAGCATCCTCGGACATTTCGGGACTTACGGTCCGCATCAGAGGGAGACCCTGACGTCTGTACTGCCCCGTCTGCTATCGCGCAACGGAGACTGCATCGCTCTGTTGCTCGGCCGCGGTTCGGAACAGTTTGCGGGCGAGGTGACCGGCAACTTCGCCACGCTGAACGGTCGTGTGCACGCCACGGGCGAATTGCCCCCTGAGCAACTTGCCGCCTACCTGGCCGCCTGCGATGTCTTGGTCCAGCCGTATCCTGACGGCGTAAGTTCCCGGCGTACGACGGTCATGGCGGGCTTGGCGCTGGGATTGCCCATAGTGACGACGGAAGGATTTTTGACCGAGCCAATCTGGCGCGAGACAAAAGCAGTCGAATTGGCGCCGGCGACGTCGCCAGACAAGTTGGCTGCCAGCGCCGAGGCCTTATTGGCCGATCCGCTTCGACGGGTAGAGTTGGGCGCAAGGGCGAAGAGCGCTTACGCGACGGCGTTTGCAGTGGAACGCACCATCGAGAAACTTCGTTCGTAACATGCGTGATAACGGAAAGGCTATTCGATTCATATGATCCGTTCAGGTCGCCCGTGCCGGTGGAAATGTCTGGCGAGCGTTGCAAGTGGGAGGCTGAAAAGGCCCCTTCTGAATAGGAGGCGTGGGGTTATGTTCCCAAGACTGGTGGCTGTCCTTCGTCCATTCTTCTTCAAAGGGAAAGTACGGCCGCACCGCCCGACGTTTCCGCAAGGCTGTGTCGAAACACGTCTCCTCCTGCATCGAAGCGCGGCATAGTCACGATAAACCAGCAATTACAGGTTGTGTGGCGGGTGCAACTCGTCGTTTGATTTCAATTGCACATTCTTACTGCGTTGCCCTAAACCGGCGTCTGGCCGACGAAATGGGGCGTCAAAGTGACGGCCGATGGGAAGTCACCGCTGTAGCCCCCCGTTTTTTTCACGGGGATTTGCGTCCCGTGCCGCTGGAAACGCAACCCGGTGAGCTATGCCGCTTGGAGGGTGTG
>JBDRTC010001013.1:0-8767 GCA_043824335.1 Planctomycetota bacterium
CGAATTTGGTCTCCTGGGCGCGAAGTACCGTTTTCCGTTTCAGGCGGTTCACCCGGAATTCGATCTGGAATTGGCACCCTACGCTGCGGTCCACGCCCGGCTGAGTGTACCGGGAGAGGGAGTGTTCGAGGCGACGGAAAGTGACGTAAGGGTCCGGCCCTACAGTGCGACTCGCGACCACTTGCAGTACACAACGGGCCAGCGGTTCTTTCCGCTGGAGCGCACGGGCCGGTAGCGGGCTGCTATCCAGGTTTTACCATCGAGAGGCTGTGCAGAACGAGCACGGCGCCGATGGAGATGAGGGCCCAACTGAACCACTCTGGAGGTTGGATCGTCTTGGGAGGCACGGCCTCGGCCCTCACCAGCGTTCCGGTCGAGGGGTCGGCTGAGGCGACCAGTTGCCCGGCACGCTCGGCGACAAACTTGGTGAATTCCGGCGTCAGGACGACCGCGTCGATCGAGCGGAACTGCAGTCCCAGAAACACCAGCACCAATCCGCTCATGAACCACTGATTTCGATTGACATCCATCCCAAGCCTCCGCTCGCGTGTGGCACGAGTCGCGGGTGGTGCCCGGCTCTTTCCGCCGTACCGTCCTCGTGTCGGCGCCCGGCACCCCCGGTTCATCCTTAGTATCGAGCCGAGCGGAGAGCCGACTTCAGGTGGTGCTCGTTCGTAGCAGAGATTCCACAACAGCAGGACGGGCTGTGCCAGTTGTCGCGGTCGAACGGCCGGGGGATTGTGATGCGGATGGTGCCAAATCGTCGACGTTCGCGGTTTGGGACGATTGGCGAGCGGCGGCACGCGGCTTCGCCGTGCCTTGTGCGTCGGGCGGTTCGTCCGTGAGGCCGTCGTTTACCGCGGCAAGTAGTCTTCCGGCAGGTAGAGGAGGCGGCCGCAGGATCTGCAGGTGATGGGGCGGTTGAGCATGAGATCGTTGATCATGTTGACGGGCACGTGCTGGTTGCAGCCGCTGCAAAACTCGCCCTCGACCTGGGCCAGGGCGTCTTCGCCCTTCTGTCGGATAACGCGGCCGTAGAACTGGCGAAAGTCGCCGGGCAAATCGGCCTCATACCGGGCGAGTTCCCCCTTGAGTCGCTCGATGTCGCCGCGGATGTGCGGCTCCTTTTGGGTCACGTCTTGAGCGACTTTTTCGGCCTCTTCGCGGCCTTTGGCCACCGCCGCCTTGGCCCGTGCGACTCGCTCGTCGAACTGGTCGAGCTTTTCCATCGCCTCGAGGACTTCGATCTCCAAGACCTCGTTGGCCTTCTCGGCGGCGGCGATTTCGTCTTTGAGCGCCTGGAACTCGCGGTTGGAGCTGGCGGCCCTCAGTTGAAGGCGTCGTTTTTCGAGCGCCGCTTCACCGCGGGCCAGTTGGCCTTGCTTGTCGTCGGTCGCCGCCCGCAACGCCACGGTCCCCTTGCGGAGTTGCTCGAATTCGGCTTCCAGGCGCTCGACGTTTGCCTGATGAGCCTTCACCATCCTCGGCCCGTGCCCGAGTCTTTCGTTGAGATCATTGAGCTGGCGTCGGATCCGATGGAGCGTGCGCAGCGCTTCGGTCGTTACGTTCGTCTGAGATGTCATCGTTCAGTGCTGGTTCAGGAGTTGTGGTTTGGGAGGAAGTTGAGCCAAGAAACAAAAAAGCCGCCGGCTTTTTTGAGGCCGGCGGCTTGACGACTCGCGTCAGCCCGCGATCCGTTCGAGGAATCCTTCCAACTGTTTCGCCCGCACGGGGTGTTGCAGCTTTCGGACGGCCTTGGCCTCGATCTGCCGCACCCGTTCCCGGGTGACCTTGAAGATTCGCCCCACCTCTTCGAGGGTGTAGGTGTAGCCGTCACCCAGCCCGTAGCGCAAGCGGATGATCTCCCGCTCGCGGTACGTAAGCGTTTTGAGCAGGGCGTCGATTTTTTCCCGAAGCATTTCATTGCCGGCTGCCTTGTCGGGGCGGGGGATCCCGTCGTCCTCGATGAACTCGCCGAAGCAACTGTCTTCGCTCTCGCCGACCGGCCGATCGAGGCTGACCGGGTGTCGGCCGATGCTGAGCACCCGTTGGGTCTCGTCGAGACTCAGGTCGGCGGCGCGGGCCGTCTCTTCTGTTGTCGGCTCTCGGCCCAATTCATGCAAGAGCCTGCGGGCAGTATTTTTCAGTCGGCTCAACACATCGATCATGTGGACGGGGATGCGGATCGTCCGGGCCTGGTCGGCGATGGCACGGGTAATCGCCTGGCGGATCCACCAAGTGGCGTAGGTGGAGAACTTGTAACCCCGCCGATATTCGTACTTGTCGACCGCCCGCATGAGGCCCGTGTTTCCCTCCTGGATGAGGTCCAGGAAGCTCAACCCCCGATTGCGGTATTTCTTGGCAATCGACACGACCAGCCGCAGGTTTCCGCCCGAGAGTTGCCGCTTCGCCTCCTCGTAATCGCGGTGTTGGGCCCGCATCGTCTCGCAACGGCGCCGCAGGCTCTTGGGGCTCTCCTGCGTCATCAGCATCAGGTCGCGAAGCTCGCGGCGAAGATTGGCCCGTTCGTCGGCCAATGCCGGGTTTGGAAGGGGACGATTGGCCCGGGTGATCCGGGCACGCAGGTCCTCCATCCGGGCGCAGACCTCCTCCATTTGTTGCATCATCGCCTGGACGCGGCGGGTCCGCAGACTGAGCTCTTCGACCAGGGAGAGGGCTTTGCGGCGGCGGCGGATGAATTGCCTTCGGGCGGCTTGGCGCTCTTCCGGGGGGGTGCTCTTGTTGAGCAGGCGCCTGAAATCGCGATTGTTCGCCTCCGTGAGCTTCCCGATCGTGGCCAGGTTGCGTGGCATACGACCGGTGATTTGCCCCTTGGTGAGTCGCTCGGTCAGCGACACCTTGACTGTCCGATCGAACGGCAACAATCCCCGGTGAACCTTTGTCAGGGCGTTCACGGTGGCTGCCATCCCCAAGTTGCAGCCAATCACCGTTCGACGGAACCGCTTGCGCGTGACCTCGATTTTCTTGGCCAGGGAGATTTCCTCCTCCCTCGCGAGAAGGGGGATTTCAGCCATTTGGCTCAGGTAGAGCCGGATTGGGTCGTTGCTCCATTTGGGTGGGTCGTCGGGAAGGGGGACTTGCAGGCCGACACCCGTGGCGAGCGGCAGCGTGGCCGGTTCGCCGTCGTCGTCGGCCTCCTGGGTGAGGTTGTCGTCGTCCGATTGCTCGTCGGACGCCTCGAAGAATTCCGGCTCGGGGGCCTCACTGAGGAGTTCGATCCCCAGTTCGTCCATCATGATCAGCAGATTGTCGAGCTTATCTGGGTCGACCGCCTCGTCGGGAAGGTACTTGATGACTTCGTCATAAGTCAAATAACCCTGTGACCTGCCCTTGGCGACCAAATCCTGCATCTCTTTGTTGAAATGGTCCACCTGGTGACTCCTTTCGCGTCCTTGCGACGCACAAGGTGAATACGGGATTCCGATCGCGAGCCGTTGCGGACCACCGGCCGGTGATCCCCAGGGCTCCGATCCGCCCGGGCAAGGTCCTACCCGTCCGTGGGGTCGGAAATGCCGTGCCGGGCTTGTTGTCGCGCGCGTTCCTGCTCTTCGATCTCGCGGAGCAGGTCGCGCTGCTGGTTTTCGTCGAGCCCGCCGTCACGGAGTGCCGCCGTGTGGCCGGGCCGCTTTTTCACTGTTTCGTGCTCTCGAAAACTCCTTATCAGGTTTTCCAGTAAGGCCAAGGGGTCGCCGACCTCCTTGGCGCATCCTTGTTCGTCCAGTTCGACCAAAAGGCTCTTGATCGTCGGGTCGTCGAATTCCAACATCAACTGCTCGAACGCGGGCGCGATGCCCGCATCCGACATGCGGCAGCACGCCTGATAGATTCGCCGAGCCGGCTCGAACGCCAGTTGCTCGCCGTCGATTTTTGCTCGGGCTTGGCCAATACACTCCGGATGCCGGATCAGGATCTCCAGCAGTTCACGCTGCCACGGATCGATCCGGCCGATCGGCTCGGCCGGCGCTTTGGGCTCGGGAACTCCCGGCGGGCCGACATGCCCGAAATCGGCCCTCCGTTTGCCGGAACGCCTAATGGCGATGATGCGCTGACGGATGTCCGCTTCCGGCACGCGAAACCTGGCGGCCAGGCGCTGGAGGGTCTTTTCCCGCCGGAAGCGATCGTCGGCGGTCGAATCGGCGCGCAAGCGCGGGGCGCTTGCCAGGACCGTCAGCAGACGCTCCAAGGCCTGGCTGGCCCGATGGATGTCGCGATCCAAATCGATCCCTTCGGTCTCCGTGCGAAAGGCGTGTTCCAGCGCATCGAGCGATCGGGTGGCCATGAGGTCCTGGAACGCCTCGGCCCCGTGCTCGGCGAGAAACTCGGCCGGGTCCATCCCCTCGGGCAACGTGAGGATCCGCAAGTCGACGTTCTCGGCCACGAACAGCCCGAGCACCTCGTTGGCCCGGCGGCGGCCGGCTTCGTCGCCATCGAGGACGAGCACGATCTGATCGGCGTACCGTTTCAGGACGCGCACATGCCGTTCGGTCAAGGCCGTGCCCAACACGGCCACCGTATCTTCAAACCCATATTGATGGGCGATGATGCAGTCGGTGTAGCCCTCGGTGACCACGGCCGTACGGCTCTTTCGTAGCGAGGCGCGTGCCACGTCAAGCCCGTAGAGATGGTCGCTCTTGGTAAACAGCGGGGTCTCGGGCGAGTTGACGTACTTCGCCCGGCTCGTCGAGCCCGACTCGGGCAGAACGCGCCCCCCGAATCCGACGGGCCGGTCTTGCGCGTCGCGGATCGAAAACAGAAGACGGCCCCGGAAACGGTCGTACCGGCTTCCGTCGGGCGATCGCGCCAGGACTCCGATCGTCTCCAGCACTTTCGCCCTGGACTGCGTCCCTTGAGCACGGCGGAAAATCCAGTCGCTCTCGTTGGGCGAGAACCCGAGGTGGAATTTTTGGATGCTTTCGGGCGTGATCGCCCGCTCTTGGAGATACCGGCGGGCGGGCTCGGCGTCGGGCGCGTTCAGCAGGCAGTCGTGATATTGGCTCTCCGCCCAGGCCATCGCCCGGTAGAGCACCCGCTTGACCTCGGTGGGAGAGTCGGTGGTGGGGAAGGCGGTGGACGTTGCGTCGCCGTCGTCGGGGGTGGGTTTGCCTTCCGGGCCCCCTCCCGAGGGGTGACTGATTTTCAGCGGGATACCGGCCTGATCGGCCAGCATGGCCAGGGCCTCGCGGAACTCGACCCCCTCCATCTTCATCACGAAGCTGAAGATGTCGCCGCCGATATCGCACACCCAGCACTTGAACGATTGGCGTTCGCGGTTCACCTGCAAGCTGGGGCGGCTGTCGTCGTGCCACGGGCAGAGGGCGACGTAAGTACGGCCCTGGCGGCGGAGGTGGACGTACTTGCCCACCAGATCGACGATGTCGATCGCTGACCTGATCTGCTCTTTGGCATCGAATGAAGAACCGAATGACACCGTCAGCTCCCGGGTGTCCGGATGTGTGAACTCCATTTCACATCAACGACCACCGGTGGGCAATTCCCTTTGCCGCGCCGCCTACCTCGCGGTGGTACGAGGCGACTGAGGGTCCCATCTTCGATAGCGGGTCGCCGATTATAGTGTTCAGGAGAAAACCGGTCAAGCACGCGATTCCCGACCCCCCGGGGAAGGTTCAAGCGGTGCTAGCATCCCGTCGGCTAGTACCTCGTGACATTTGAAATTGTGGGTGGCTGGCGGCTGAGCGTAGCGAAGCCCCGGGGCGCCACGAACTGGGGCACCGCTACGCTTTGCCCCAGCCACCCAACTGCCAAAAGCTGATGTCACGATGTATTACCGCTTGGGCAAAAGCGGCCGCTGGCCCACCTCGACGGTGACCTCCAGCCTTTGGCCCTCGCGGATGAGTTCGACCGTTGCCTCGGAGCCGATCTTGGTTCGCACCACCGCCAGACTCAACTCGGCGGAGGAGTGGATCTCCTGACCGTTCCACGTGAGGATCACGTCGTCCGGCTTGATCCCGGCCTTGTGGGCGGGGGAATCGACGTACACGACGAGAACCACCACTCCGTAAACCTTCTCTAGCCCGAGGGTCATGGCCTCTCGGTCGCTGATCTGCTCCATGGCCACCCCGAGCCATCCGCGAGGCTCGATCTTGCCCGTCGTCTTCAAACGCTGGTAAACGTCCTGGGCGATCCGGCTGGGAATGGCAAAGCTGATCCCGCGATACGACTGCCCCACAATGGCCGTGTTGATTCCCACGATCTCGCCGTTCATGTCGACCAGTGGGCCGCCGCTGTTTCCGGGATTCACGGCGGCGTCGGTCTGGAGGAACTCCTGGTGTGCCAGCGGCCCGACGACCCCGGCCCGCCCTTTGGCGCTGATGATTCCGGCGGTGACGGTTCGCGCCAGGCGGTAGGGGTTGCCGACGGCCAGCACCTCGTCGCCGACCTCCAGTTGGTCGCTATCGCCCCAGGTTGCCGCGATCAGCCCCGTGGCCTCGATCTTGAGCACGGCCAGGTCGGCCTCCGGATCGGCGCCCACGATTTTCACGTTGCCTATGGTGCGGCCGTCGCTGAGCTTCACGGTCACCTGGGTGGCCCCTTCGATCACGTGTGCATTGGTGACCACGTACCCCTCTTCGTCGACGATCACGCCGGACCCCTCGCCGGCCTGGGGAAGGTACGACCATTCATCTCCAAACGATCGGCCGAGCAACTCGCTGCTGGTCTCGATGCCTACCACGCATGGCTCAATCTTCTTGACCACCCAGGCGAACCGGCTGGACGACTTGGGCATCTCCTCCAAGGCCACTTTAGCCACTTCGGCCCTCGCCCGCTGTTGGCCCCGCGTGATGGCAAACTGCACCCGCTCGGCCACGTAGGGGAGGATCAACAGCACCACCAGGAAGATCAACAGCCACGTTATCCCCGAGAAGCCCGAGGCCCGCCTGGGCGCGGAAACCGGCGACTTTAGAGGCCTCCGCTCGGGAGGTTGCCAGTCTGGGGGATGAATCTCCATCGACGTTATCCGGCCCGGGATTGTTGCCGCTGCACCCTATAAACCAGATTATAAGCGGTTTCTCCCTCCGGGGACAGGCAACCGCCCTGGGGCCCCACGGGTGTCGCCGGCTTCAAAACTGGGCGTTCGGGTGGTATGCTGGCTTACGTACGGGAACAAACCCGCAGCGACGAGTCTTCCGGTTGGTGCGGCAGTTGTACTGCTGCACCTCGCGCTCGGGGCACCAGTACAACTGATGCCCCAACCGAGAGGACACCGGTTCACGGCAATCACACATGCTCTCTACCCCTCGCATCTCGACCCGGGAGCTGGCCCGGCTCTGCCGGCGGCTCGCCACGAGCGTGGAAGCCGGCCTCGACATGAGGACCGTTTGGGCCCGAGAAGCCAAGCGGGCGATGGGCCTGACCGGCCCGGCACGGTTCCAGGCCATCAGCGAGGCCGTCAACCGGGGGGAGAGCGTCCACGACGCCCTCTCTCACACCGGCGAATACTTCCCGCCCCTGTTTCTCGAGCTGGTCGGTGTGGGCGAAGAAACCGGCCGGCTTGCCGAGGCCTTCGATCAGTTGGCCGAGCATTATGACTTCCAACTCAAGCTCGCAGGCACGTTCCTGGTCTCGATCACCTGGCCGCTGGTGGAGCTGGGAATCGCGATCGTAGCCGTGGGAACCTTGATCTACGTGCTGGGGGCCATCGGCCAGTCGAAAGAGATGAGCTTCGACGTTCTCGGGCTCGGTCTGAGCGCCAATCTCTCGCTTTTGGTGTACGTGGCCTTTGTGACGTGTGCCGGATTGGCCGTGTTCGGCATGATCTACGCCGTGCGCCGCGGGCTTGTGTGGACCCGTCCCGTTCAGCGGGCCCTGCTTCGGGTGCCGGTGCTGGGTGGGGCGATTGAGTCGCTGGCCCTGGCGCGGCTGGCCTGGTCGCTCTACCTGACGTTGAACTCGGGGATGGACATCCGCCGGGCGGTGCGGCTGAGCGTGCGCAGCACTCGCAACGCCCAATACACGCGCGGAATGAACACAATCGACTCGATGATCTCCTCGGGAAGCTCGCTGTACGACGCCTTTCTCGAGACCCGCGCCTACCCTGCCACGTTTCTCGACACGCTCCACGTCGGCGAGCAAACCGGAAAGCTCGATGAGGCGATGGCCCGGCTCGCCCGGCAGTACCGCGACCAGGCCGAAGCTGCCATGAAGACCCTGGGCGTCTTCGGCTTTTTCGCCGTCTTCGGGGTGATCGCCCTGATAATCATCCTGGTGATCTTCCGGCTAGTCACCCTGCTCTACCTCGGCCCCATCTACGACGCGCTCGACATGCTGCCGCATTAGTTTCTGTTGCGGAAAATCGGGTGCCATGCCCTCGCTTGCGTGGGCATGTCTCCCTGCCCCGGAGAAATCGGCACATGGCCAAACAAGTTTGGCCATGCCACCCCCCGTCTCTGACTTTCCGCAACAGAAACGCATTAGGGGTGGCTTTCCAGCATTCGAGGCCCGGCTTGCAGCGGGCCCGCTCGGGGAGTAAGCTCAACGAGGGTCGGCGGCGGCCTGGAACACCGCTTGCCGGCGAGAGCACGTCCCCACGCGGTTGCCTTTTGCGAGAGGAGGTACCGGCCATGTCCCGTCCACGGTCGCGGCGGTTCTCGTCGCTTCTTGCGGCACTTCTTGTTCTCTCCGCGTCAGCCCGCGCCGGCGGGGCGGAGCCGCCCGAGTCACCCAGGGCTGCGGTTGAGCAAAAACCCTCCGCCGAGCTGCCGGCGGACACACCCAAGTCGGCCATCCG
>JBDRTC010001014.1:0-3883 GCA_043824335.1 Planctomycetota bacterium
GGGGCAGCAGTACAACTGCTGCCCCAACCGGGACCGTCATCTACTGAAGTTATTCTCTCGGGGGTCCTTACTCTGCGACGGTTAGAAGTTGAAGAAGTATTCGGGGATGCTCACGATGTAACTGAGATTGAGGGTCCAACGGAGGATCATTTTCAGCGGGAGCATCAGCATCATCAGGAGGAAGAGAGTCATGATCATGTAGCGGCCGGGGCCCATTTGCAGGCGGAATTGGCGCAAGACTGTCCGGCCCATGAGCACGGGCAGCCCCACGAACCAGAGGGCCAGAAGCGCGATCCCCGCAATCTCCCGCCAGACGATCCAGCCAAGCTCCGAGAGCACGCCGGCGCCGCCCGGAGGCTGCGGCACGCTCGTGCCGAGCCAGATCGCCCAAAAGTACTCCGAGAGCTTGACGTTCGTAAGCGCCAGCACCTTGTACGGGTCCCGGGGCTCGTAAAGCCCGAAGAAGTTCCAGTTCGGTCCCCGCATGAAGGTGCCGATCAGAATCAGGAGGATCCACAGGCCGAGAAAACCGAACTGGAAGACCACGTAGCTGAACTTCCGCTCGGCGATCGTGTAGTAGCCGCTCCCCTTTTGGTTGAAGTCGAGGTAGGGGATCGCCATCAGGCCCAGGATGATCAGGCACGGCAGGATGACGCCGGCAATCGAGGCGTCGAAGAAGACCAGCATTTCCTGGAGCCCCAGGAAATACCAGGGGGCCTTCGACGGGTTCGGCGTCACGACCGGGTTGGCCGGCTGTTCCAAGGGCGCCCGAAGCGAGATCGACCAGACGATCAGCACCACGCTCAGGATCACCATCGCGATCAACTCGATGTAGACCAAGTCGGGCCAGACGAGCGTCTTGTCGCGGAACTCCGCCTCGCTCGGCCCTGCCCCGCGATGGAGACGCTTGTCGTTCTCGACGGCCAAGAACGCCCCAAGCCAGGTGAAAAACCCCAGCAGGTAGACCATGGCCACGATGGGCACGTTGTCCGGCTTGGTCACAACGTCGGCGAACTCGGGGTCGGTCATCGAGACGCCCATCAACAAGAGCGAAGCGTTCAACCCCGCCCAGGCCACGACCGGTCGGACAAAGAACTCCCGGCGTGCGTAGAAAAGCGCTAGCGCCCCGAGCGCGCCCAAGGTGAGCGTAACCGGGCCGAGGGCCGCGTCGATAGCCGTTTTCAGCGCCTCGGGCATGGCCGGCGGACCGCCAAGAAACGCCAGCAAACCCAACAGGCCGAACACCACGGCCACCAGCAGCCATGCAAATGCGGTCGTCCGGCTTCCATCCCGCCGCAGGCAACACACGCCGGCCCCCACGTTCAGCGCGCAAACGAGCACGTAGCACCAGCCCAACGGCGTCGCGATGCTTTCGATGAATTCGTGCTCGTTGCCGTACATGCGAAAGGGGCCAGAGGTCAGGGGCCAGAGGTCAGGGGGCAGAGGACAGGGGTTAGGGGACAGAGGCTTGAGGCTCTTCCGATCGCCCACATTCAGGCTGCAAAGGGCCGTGTCAACTCACCCGTTTCATTCATCCTTCATCCTTCATCCATCATCCTTCTCTTCACAGCGGTCCGCTGATCCCGCCGTCCTTGCGCACCCGCCAGAAGTGAACGGCCATCAGGAAGGCGGCCAGCAGCGGGATGGCCACACAGTGCAGCACGTAGAAGCGGTTCAGGGTCTCCTCGCCGACGGTGCGAGCGCCCAGAAGCGCGAAGCGGGAGTCGGAGCCGCTGGTGATCATGTCGACGCCGCCGACCGTGAGCATCTGTTGTCCCGGCCCTTCATGGCCCACCAGCGGGACCGCCCGGGCCATGTTCGACCCGACCGTGACCGCCCAGATCGACAACTGGTCCCACGGCAAGAGATAGCCCGTAAACGAAAGCAGGAGCGTGAGCACCAGGAGCATCACGCCGACCACCCAGTTGAACTCCCGCGGCTTCTTGTAGCTTCCCGTGAGGAACACACGGTACATGTGCAGCCAAACCGTAATCACCATGGCGTGCGCGCCCCAGCGGTGCACCTCGCGCAAGACGCCCAGCGACACCACGTCGCGCAGGGCGAGCATGTCGTTGTAGGCCCACTGGATCGTGGGGCGATAGTAAAACATCAACAGCACGCCGGTGATCGTTTCCACCAGAAACAAGAAAAACGTGATCCCGCCCATGCACCAGGTGAAGCTCAACTTGAGGGCGTGCTTCTTGATCGCCACCGGGTGGAGGTGAAGGATGACGTTCGTGAGAACCACCAGCACGCGGTTCCGCCGGTCGACCGGCGCCGGGTGCCGGAAGATGCTCTTGTAGAGCTGCGAGTTGCGTATCTTGTCGCCGAGGGACATGTATGCTCGTCGTTTCGCGGGTGGTAGCTTTCAGCCGTCAGCGGAGAGCCGGTCCCTTCTTCTCATCAATCCGGGCCTTCGGAGACGCGATCAGACGGAAACGTACGAGGCCGGGTCGCTCCAATGACCGACTTCTTCCTGAAACGTCTTGCTCTTGTCAACCTCTAACTGTCCGTCGTCGGCGATCCGGATGGCGTACCGCTCCAGCGGGCGCGGGGCAGGCCCCTCGAAGTTGATCCCGTCGCGGTAAAACCCGCTGCCGTGGCAGGGACACTTGAACTTCTCTTCGCTCTCTTGCCAGAGGACGATGCAACCCAGGTGGGTGCAGACCGTTCTCAGGGCGTAGATCTGCCGCTTCCCCTGGTACGTGCCGCAAACCACCCAAACGCCGTAACGGTCTTTGAACCGCGTCTCCACGTGGCCGGGCGGGTAGTCGCCGGGAAAGCCGACTTTGAACCGGTTGGGCGGCTCGGCAAGGACGTTGGGCAACATGAAGCGGCCGGTGCCGAACGTCCACAACGCGCCGACCGCCCCCAGGGCCGAAAATCCCAGGCCCACGAGAGACCCGATCATCGCGCCGAGCACCCCCCGACGCCCGGCCCGGCCCGCCGCTCGCTTTGGTCCAGGCGCCGGGTTCTCGCGATTGGCGGCCATGCAACCTACCTCTGCCAGCCCTTTCGGGGATTCAAGAAAACCGCCCGCCGCGAGCGACCTCGACAAGCTCGGTCAACGTGCCGCAGACGCCACGCGGTGGGACGCAGCCAACACATCGGCCCCAAGCCTCCCTTATCGTCCACCCCGGGGCCCTTGTCAACCACTCTTTAGCAGCAGGCAGCAGGCAGTAGGCAGGTCGACGCCACGCGCGTCATTCATCCTTCATCCTTCATCATTCATCCTTCCTCCTCCCCCCCTTCCGCGTGAAGTGCTCCGGCACTAGAATCGGCCGCGTACGGACGGCCAACAAGGACTCGACAAAGGACCCCTGCGATGAACGTGCTGATAATCGGCGGCGGCGGACGGGAGCACGCCCTGGCCTGGAAGATCGCCCAGAGCCCTCGGGTGGATCGGGTATTCGTGGCCCCGGGGAACGCCGGCACGGCAGTCGACGCGGAGAACGTGGACCTCGCCCCGGACGACTTCGCCGGGCTCATCCGGTTCGCCAAACAGAACCAGGTGACGCTCACCGTGGTGGGCCCCGAGGCCCAGCTGGCCGGCGGCGTGGTCGACGCCTTCGAGGCCGAGCGGCTCCGCATCTTCGGCCCCACGAAGGCCGCCGCGGAATTGGAGGCGAGCAAGGTTTTTTGCAAGGACCTCATGCGCAGCGCCGACGTCCCCTCCGCCGAGTACTGGACCTTCCGCGACGCGGCCCGCGCGATCACGTTCCTCCGGGATCGAGAGGACGTGCCCGTCGTGGTCAAGGCCGCCGGGCTGGCGGCCGGCAAGGGCGTGATCGTCTGCGACGGCCGTGACCAGGCCCTGGTAGCAGTCAACCGGATCACCCGCGACCGCGAGTTCGGCTCCGCGGGCGACGAGCTGGTGATCGAG
>JBDRTC010001015.1:0-2660 GCA_043824335.1 Planctomycetota bacterium
AAATATGTACGAAGCTTTATTTGGTCTTTCGAGTCGACCTTTCGCCGCCGTCCCCCTGGTCGATCATTATTCCGCCGGCGCAGCAAGCGAGGCTGCGCGGGAAACGTTGGGCCGCTCGATCGCGCGGGCCGAAGGCGTGGGCATGGTCGTCGGCCCCTCCGGCACCGGCAAGACCCTGCTTTGCGCGATGTTTGCCGAGCAGTTCAAAGAGTCCTTTCAGGTGGCCGTGCTGTCCAGCGGTCGTTTGAGCACGCGGCGAGCGCTGTTGCAGGCGATCCTCTTCGCGTTGGGCCAGCCCTATCGGGCCATGGATGAAGGCGAGTTGCGTTTGGCCCTGGTCGACCATCTGACGGTCGGCGAGGAATGCCCGAACGGGATGCTGCTTTTGATCGACGAAGCCCACACGCTGCCTGTGAGGCTGTTGGACGAAGTCCGCATGATTACCAACCTCGTTGCCGGCGGCCAGCCCAGGACGCGGCTTGTCCTGGCCGGCGGCCCCCTGCTGGAGGAACGATTCGCCAGTCCGAAGCTCGACTCCTTCAATCAACGAATCGTTGCCCGATGCTACCTCGAGTCTTTCAATCGCGAGGAGACGCAGGGGTACATCCACGCCCAGATCGGCAAGGCCGGACGCGACGGCGAAGCGGTCGTCTCGGACGAGGCGTGTTATGCAGTTTATCAGGCGACCGACGGCGTGCCCCGGCTCATCAACCAGGTGTGCGACCACGCCCTCTTGTTGGCCTACGCAGCGGGGCGCCGGCAGGTGGATCGGACCGTGATCGAGGAGGCGTGGGCCGACCTTCAGCAGTTACCCACCCCTTGGAACGGCGACTGCGACGCCGCGGCTTCCAGGGCCGGCATCGTCGAGTTCGGTGGCTTGGACGACGAGCCTGAAGAAGCGGAAGGAGCAGCCGACCCAAAGAAGGCCTCGCTGCCGATGCTTCGCATCTCGCCGGAATCCGAGGAATTGAATGCCGATCCGACCGAACAAATCGAGCAGATCGAGCAGGCGATCTCGGGCCTGGAAGACGATTTCCAGCCTGCCGGCTCAATCGGTCCGGAGGTGGAGCTGGTGTTCTGCGATTCGCAAGATCCGTTCAACGAGGAGTTCGAAGAAGAGGAGGTCATCGTCGACCGCCTTGGAGCGAAGAAGGCGGCAGATATCGAAGAACAGGCGGCGACGCACCCCGAGCGGGATTCCGTTGAGTATGAAGCCGTGCCCGAAACCGTTCCCATGCATCGCCCGGAGCGAGACAAGACGGCAGGGGAGGAAGAAACCGTCGAGGCGGACGAGGAGGACATGATCGTCGTCGAGGAAGGCTACGACGATTCGGAACCGGTCGGAGCCCACTCGCCTGCCCCGGTCCGCCGCCAGGAGTACGGCCAGTTGTTCGTCAGGTTGCGTCGCAGCAGTTAACCGCCCGTTGAAAAAGGCCACGCCATGAGCCGCATGCTGGAGGCGCTCAAGCAGATCCAGGCCAAGTCCCCGCAGACACGGCCGGCGGTCGAACCGGTCTTGTCGGGGGAGATTGATTCGCCCGGACCGCAGCAGTCGCCCGAGCCGGATCGGCCGGTCGCCGTTTGCGAGCGGCCCGAGGAGCCCGCCGCCGGGGCAATCGCGCGGGAGCCTGCCCCCGACGTGTCGCGGGCCAAGGAGCCCGACCGCAACGTCGCCCGTCTGCCGAGTCCGCTTGCCGAAACGCACAAGGGGGCGTACTCCCGCCTCGCCGACAACATTCTCGCCCAATTGTCTCCGTCCCGGCACGCGGCGCTGCTGTTCACCAGCGCCGGCAACGGCGAAGGCAAGACCGCCGCGGTTGCCTCGCTCTCCGTTGTGCTTGCCGAAAAGCTGTCCGAAGAAATTGTGGCCGTCGACGCCAATTTCCGAAGTCCGGGGCTGGCGAACCATTTTGGAATCTGGGCCGACCACGGACTGGTCGACGTGCTGACCGGCAATGCCCCCTGGGACGACGTGGTCCGAAAGACGGGGCTCGCGCGGCTCAGCGTGCTCCCCGGCGGAAGATTCCTCACCGCCGACGGCTCTCCCCCGGAGAACGTCAACCTCATGGGTCTGCTGGACGCCCTGCGACTTCGCTATCGGCTCATCCTCGTGGACGCGGCCTCACTCCTCCACCCGGAAGTGGCCCCGCTGGGCAGATTGTGCGACGGCGCCTACCTGATCGTCCAACTCGGCCAGACCCCGCGCGGCGCCGCCCGACAGGCCGCCGGCGTGATCCGCCGCTGCGGTGGCCACGTGCTCGGCTGCGTGCTGACCGGCGTGCCGGTCGAGAGGGAGCGACTGCTAACAGCCCGTTGAAAAAGACTGCAAACATCGGCAGGCGTCGTGTCAAACGGCTCGCGAGGCGAATCGCCGGGCTTGGGCGACGATATCGATTCCCACCGCCTCGTTCCAAGCGCCCAGGAGCCGGCCGAAAACCTCGCCGGGACGCCCGTCGCCGATGGGCCGGCCGTCGAGCCGCGTGACCGGCAAGAGGCACATCGGCGTGCTGGTGAACAGGACCTCGCCCGCCGAGCCCACGTCGGCCGGGGTCAGGTCGCGCTGGCCGGTGCGGATGTGCAGCTTCCCGGCCAACTCCTCGACTTGGGCCATGCTGATTCCCCGGAGCACCTTCTCGTGCGGTGGCGTGACGAGCCCGTCG
>JBDRTC010001016.1:0-2408 GCA_043824335.1 Planctomycetota bacterium
TGCTCAGGGCAATCCCGCTTTTGCGACGGAGCCGGGTGCTCGCCTCTCCACCGTTCAAGGGCACGCCCGAGTCCTACACGCCCGAAAAGGTGAAACAGCGGCTGGGCGTGGAAATGGTGGCCATCGCCGACGGACGTTACGACGAAGTCATGGCCAACGTGGACGACTCCGCCGCCAAGGCAGAGGCCAAGCGGTGGCTTGACGAGGCCGAGGGTATGGTCGAGCCAAACCAAGAGGACGTCTTCAAGGCCGCACGGGCCAGTCTGACGTTGGACCGGCTCATCGCCGAGAACCGCATTGACGGCCTGTGTGTCGGAACGTGCATGGGCTGGCTGTCGCGAGGTTTTCCCTGCCTGGGGTTCTCACGCCTGAACGACCGGGGAATCCCCGCTGCTTGCGACGGAGACATGGACTGCCTGCTGACCATGCTGATCTTCCAGCACGCGCTGAACCGGGCCGGTTTCCTGGGCAATGCGGGCGGCGTTGACACGGCCAAGAACGCCTTTCATCTCTCCCACTGCTCGGCCCCGCTGAAAATGGAGGGCCCCGCCGGCCCAAGAGCGCCCTATCTGCTCCGCCGGCACGCCGAGGTCCGTGGCGGCGCGGTGACCGAGGTCCATTATCGCATCGGGCAGAAAGTCACCTTCACCAAGTTGGTCCACCTCGACACGCTGCTGATATTCACCGGCAAGATCATCGAGGTCCCGAAGGTCCCCAAAGATGAAGAACGAGGCTGCCGGACGGAACTCGTGGCCGAAGTGGACGACGCGAACCGGCTGCTGGCCAATTGGGGCGGCGGCGTGCTCGGCCCGAGCGCCAAGGACTACTACGCCTCTCTTCACCGTGTCTGCTACTACGGCGACCACACGCAAAGCATCCGCCACTTGGCCCATCTGATGGGGCTGAAGGTTGTGGAGGAAGGCTGACGGTCGACTTCATAGGGCCTGGCGCATAAGGCTCCCCAGCCCGTCACGTCGTCAAGGACGCGAAGGTTCCGTGAATGGGATCTCGATCGTGGCGCCCTCCTGCCGAAAGCGGCGAAGCGCTGCCGCGCCAAGATGAAGCGGCGGCAGCGGGAAACCGTGTAACCAGCGCCGCCAGCGCGCAAGAAGAGCAAAAATCGGCGTGTCGTCGCGTCTCGTTGCTGGCAGGCGACGACTATCCGTCAGGAGAATGCCGACCGCCTTCTTGCCGAGAAAAGTTCGGCGTCTGGGATCGGTAGGTTGCGAAAACCGCCCAAATTCGGGCCTGGCGGAAAGATTTTTTGGGCGAAGCGGAGGTGATTCAACCGCTTTTGCGGCAAGAAGGTACATCTGCCCCCCCCCCCGAGTTGCACGCGAATGGCCAAAGTCCCTGCGCGGCGCTTGACAGACCCCGGCCGTGCGCGGTGCAATTACTGCCGTGCTAGCGATCGGTCGGTAGCGCCAGCGCGGATCAACGAAAGCGGGAGCCCGCAAGAGTGAGCCGTGCCGAGTATAGCGAACCTCGGAGGGGATCGCTCTGATCGAAGAATGAGGACAACGTCATGAAGTGAACGATGTCCGATTTGTGCAAACCTGGGCGTGATCGCTTACTCTAAGAAGACCGTTGAAGGAGACACGACATGAGCGAAGCAAGAGACACGAAAGATCTGGATGAGGCCATCTGCCGCCGATGTTCAGGATCGGCATGCCCAAGGACGACGCGTCGCGAATTCATGATCGCCAGCGGTGCGTCCGCTCTTTCAGTCGGAGCGCTGGGGTTGGTGCGCCCGGCGTGGGGTGGTGAAGAACCGAAGTCACTACTGACACCAATATCGACGCCCATCAAGAAGTGCTTGCTCCGGGTGGTGTGGGTTGGCAAAGAGGCGGCTGCGGCCGAGGCGGCGTCGTTGACGAACGCCCTTGCCAGTACGGCCCGGATACTGGATGTCGACCTGGACGTTGAGCCGGCGTCGGCGGGCGCGCCTGACGGACTGTTGATCGTCGCTCTGAACGGCAAGAAGGACGAGGCGATGGTCGAGGCCGCCAAGGGCGGGGCGGCGCCCGCGGTGGTGTTGTGCCCCATCGGGCAGGGGCCTGCCCCGGGCGAGGTCTGGCAGTTGGGCGAAAGCAAGGCGGGGCTGCTGGTGGGGACTTCCAAGGAAGAAAAGGACGTGGTCTACGGCCTGCGGATGTTGCACGCCGCCTGGAAGCTGAAAGGGAATGCCCGCACGTATCGACTCTTGTTCGGCTCCCCGGCGTATGGGGAGGCCCAGAAGGAGGTGCGAGCCGACAAGGCGGCCCAGGAAGAGGCCGAAGCGTTTGCAGACTACTACATGAAGCAGGCCGAGGAGATCCGGCGGGCCAAGTGGCAGGACCTGATCTATGCGGGCCTGATCTATGTGTGCATGCGTCGCATCATGGTGGCCAACAAGTTCGACGGGATCG
>JBDRTC010001017.1:0-2921 GCA_043824335.1 Planctomycetota bacterium
GCTCCAGGCGAAGCGTTCCTTGAAGAAGATCCCTTCAGGGAAGGCGTGCGAGGCGGATGAATGGAGCAGGTACCAGTAAAAATCTTCGACCACTTGCTCGTCGTCGCCGCAGAGCAGCGAGGCCATAACCGTGTAGGCGCCCATGTAAGGGTGGATCGCGTCGGGGCGGCCAAGCCAGAGGATTGTGCCCTCGACGAACCCGCCCCCGTGCTCCCGGCGGGCGTGCTCGATCAGGGCGGCGACCCTGGGGTCGTCGCGGTCGAAGATCGGGGTCGGCCAGAGGGTTTCCGTATTGCCCCAGTGCGTTCCCTCCTTTTCCCAACTCGGCGGGAAGTGGGCCAGGCCGGTCCGCTTCCAGGCCGCGTCGATCGCCGCCCGATAGAGTTTGGCTTCGTCGAGCAGCTCCTCGGCTTCCTCGGTCTTTCCGAGCGCGCGGGCCGCGTCGGCCGTGAGCAAGAGCCCTCGCAGGTTCCAAAAATCGTAGCCGAGGATGTGGTGCTTCGCGTCCCAGAGGTACTCGCCGTCGGCCGGCGCGTTGGGCAAGACGCCGGCAAAGGGTGAATCGGCCGGGGCCTGGCGGCGTGCCTCGATCATCCAGTCGACCGCCCGACGCATCTGCGGATAGGCCTTGGCGAGCCACGCCTCGTCGCCGGTGATCTTGTAGTACTGCCAGAGGACCCAGAGGGCCTGGCCGTTGGCGTCGAACTGGTTCGATTGCGTTTCAAAGCGCCCGTCGTCCCGCTGGCCGGCGAGATAGAATTCGATGGCCTTGGCGGCCGCGTCCCAGAGCCCGGCCTCTTCGAGCTCCATGATCTGGTATCCGCCGTCGCGGATGTAGAACTGATCGTAAAACCCCTCCCCGCCCTGTAGCTCGCCGTGGTCGTTGGCGATCAATTGGCACACGTGGGCCGCAAGCAGGGCCTCGGTCGACTTGGGGCAAGGGACCTCGATTCGGGCGGCCGAGAGGATCAGGTCGTCCCAATACTGCTTGGTCCGATCGAGCCAAAGCTTGGGGTCTTCCTTCACCAGCGCCTGAGCGTCTTCAACCGGCGTGAAGGGAATCCGCACCACGCCTTCGGCCGACTCGCCCGGGCCAAGCGACCACGAGAACGGCGTGTTCTCCGGCGAGAGTCCGGTCTCTTCGATCTTGAGCTTCGCCTCGGCCGGGGCGGTGCCCGTGTTGGTCGCCTTGACGACGATCCAATTCAAGAAGTTCTCGCCCTCGGTGGGCCAATCGAACGCCGTTTTCCAGTCCTTCACCGTGGGTAGCGGCGTGGCCCAAAGCGTGAAGTCGTAGCGAACCGGGCCGTCCTCGGCCGTGATCAGGATAATCGGCAGCCAGCCGTCCAAGAGGGTCTTGGTTTGCCGGCGGCTCAGGGGCGCAAGCGCGTCGCCGAACCGCAGCCGCACCTGCCCCCCCTCGGCCAAGAGCACCCTATTGTCGGGCGTGACCCGGGCGCCGTCTTCATAATCCTTTAGCCCGATCACGTTCCACGAATTGCGAAAGTAATCGAACGGCTCCTCCGCCCCGGCCGGCGAGACGAAGAGCAGGGCACCAAGCACCGACAACAGGGCGGCGCGACAAGCGGAACCAGGATGCCATTTCATCGGGGTAGACTCCTTATTGCGAGTTCGGGACGTCCGGCCACCAGTATACCCGCGGCCGACCCACAATGCCACAAATCCCGGGTAGGCAGATAGCCCGAGCCGGTGGAAGCTGTTAGACTACCCACGCTGGTTGACCCCTGGGTGGGGTTTTGCGCCGTGTCCCACGCGCCGGATTCGGGCCGAGAAAGGTGTACGATGAACCAACACGTGACAACCGGTCGTTCCTGGTTGACGTTGGTCGTCGCTCTGGCTTGGCTGTCGAGCGCGACACCCTCGTGGGCCGCCGAGGACATTGGTGCGGCGGCCGAGGAGGCGGGCCGAATCTTGCAGGCGGCCGGTGTTCAAGGGGGTCTGATCGTTCATCTCGACTGTGGCGATGGACGGCTCACGGCTGCGCTTCGGGCGAGCGAGAGCTACGTGGTTCACGGGCTCGATGGCAACGCGGCCAGCGTGGCCAAGGCGCGGGAGCACGTTCGGTCGCTTGGGGTGTATGGAAGAGTGTCGGTCGACGAGTGGTCCGGCAGCCGGCTGCCCTACGTCGACAACCTGGTGAACCTCCTCGTGTCGTCCAACGGCCTGGGCGGCATGATTCAGACGGAGGAGGTCATGCGCGTGCTCGCACCCGGGGGCGTGTTGTGCGTGAAGGTGGGCGACGAGTGGAAAACAACCGTCAAGCCGTGGCCTGAGGAAATCGACGAGTGGACGCACTACCTCCACGACGCAACGAACAACGCGGTCGCTCGCGACACGGTCGTCGGGCCTCCGAAGCACTACCAGTGGATCGGCTCGCCAGAGTGGCTGCGCCACCACGACCATCTCTCGGGCTTTAGCGCGATGGTGTCGGCCAAGGGGCGGCTCTTCACGATTCTCGACATGGGCCCTCGGTGGTCGGTCCAGATGCCGCCGAAATGGATGCTCGTCGCCCGGGATGCCTTCAACGGAACCGTGCTCTGGGAGCGCCCGATCGACACCTGGCACGCCCACCTCTGGCCTTTGAAGCGGGGCCCGGCCGGGCTCATGCGCCGGCTGGTCGCCGAGGGCGACACGGTGTACGTCACGCTTGGCGTGGGCGAGCCGGTCACCGCATTGGACGCGGCCACGGGACGCACGCTCCGCACCTTTGAAGGCTCCGAAGGGGCGGAGGAGATGATCCTCTCCGGCGGCGTGCTCTTCGTGCTCGTAAACCCGGAGCTTGATGCGTACAAGGACCTGCCGCGGGAGTCGGTCGACGCGCTCCGCCGGGCGGGCCGCGATTGGCGGCTCCGCTGTCGGTAGACTGGGGCCTCGCGACGCCGTTCGCGATGCCGTTCGCG
>JBDRTC010001018.1:0-3524 GCA_043824335.1 Planctomycetota bacterium
GGTCTCCTACGGCTACTTGAACACCACGGGGATCCTCTCGCGCTTCATGCCGCGCCGCTAGGGCGTGATCGCTTCCCTCTCAACCGGATTTCGAGATGCTTGCAGAGAACGCAGGGTGGGTCGAGCAAAGCGAGACCCACGCGCCGGCTCCACGACTCGTGCTGATCCTGCTCCTTTCGTGGATCGCGTTCGCCGGCACGGCAAGGGCCGAGGTCGCCGGCTACACGGCCGCGCGGGTGGGCCGCGACACGGTGTTGACCAGCGTCACCGTCGATCGCGGACGGGGCTCGGTGATCTTCGATCCGTCGAAGTTGATCACGGCGCGGGTCACGCATTTCAAGTCGGCCGACGCTAGCAACGTCGCCATGCCCGCCGGCGCAGCCATGCCCGGCCCGGCCGTTCGGGCGACGCTCCTGGGCGACGGCAAGCTCAACTCGGGCCTGATCAACCCCGGCGGCGCGGAAAGCCCGTTGGAGCGCGATCCGGTGCTCGAAGGAGCGGATGCCACCCCCGGCATGGCGATCGAGTTCGCCGCGCCCGTGGCAAACCTGCCGGGCGACGACGTCGTTGTCTTCGAGTTTCAGCGAGAGGAGGGGAGCCCGCTTGAGGGCGACGCGTTTCACGTCGGCCCGCTGCGTTTCGAGTCGGGCCTGCGGTCGATCACGATCCATGCGTTCGACGTCCAGTTCGACGACCCGGCCGCCCGGCCGATCGGGCTCTTTGACTTCTACCGGCTCGGCCGTGCTCCCCAGTCGCTTGCCGACCTGAAGAGCGGTCCGCTTTCCATGATCGGCACGCCTGACGGCTTCAAGGCGCTGGCCGTGGGCATCGACCTATCGGACCTGGGCTATGCGGAGGGGGCGGAGGTTCAGGGGCTCTTCTTCCAGGACAAGGGCACCACGGGCCTGGCCGTCGACCCCGTGTTGATCGCTGGCCTCCCGGCCCCCGATCCGGAAAACCTGCTGGCCGAACTACCCAAAAGCGACGAGCCGGAGCCGGGCCGGATGCTGGAGACGTTCCTGGAGGGCCCGATGGCCGGCGTCGAGGAGATCGTGTTCGCCGTGCGCGTCTGCGGCTTCGACCACTGGTACGCCAATTTCGGCTACTATTCGGCCAGCGTTCCCGAGTATCCGCCGCAACGCGGGCTGGAAGGAGAGGAAATCCCTCCGCTCTTCGGCGAGGGCGGGCGCCTCTGCCGGCTCAATCTCCGCACGGGGAAGATGAAAGTCCTCCTCGACGATCCGGCGGGCGGGGTCCGCGACCCCCAGGTCCATTACGACGGAGAGAAGATCCTCTTCTCCTATCGAAAGGGAGGGCAGCCGTACTACCATCTCTACGAAATCAATTGCGACGGCGGCGGTCTAGTTGAATTAACCCATGGCCCCTACGACGACATCGAGCCCACGTACCTGCCCGACGGCGGCATCATGTTCTCCTCCAGCCGGGCGAACCGGTTCGTCAATTGTTATCGGACGCCGGTGGCCTCGCTCTACCGGTGCGACTCTGGCGGCGCGAACCTCCGCATGGTCTCCACGAGCCTCGAGCACGACAACACGCCCTGGCCGCTGGGCGACGGCCGGCTGATCTACATGCGGTGGGAGTACGTCGACCGCAGCCAATTCTCGTTCCACCATCTCTGGACGACCAACCCCGACGGCACCGGCCAGATGGTCTTCTTCGGAAACCAGTTCTCCGACACGGCCATGCTCGACGCCAAGCCGATCCCCGGGTCCAGCAAGGTCGTGGCCTCCTTCTCGCCGGGCCACGGCCGGCCCGGGCACATGGGGCACGTCACCGTGATCGATCCCGGCACGGGGCCCGACCACCTCGCCGCGGCCCGGCGCGTGAGCCAGGGGAACCAGTTTTTCAGGGACCCCTATGCCTTCTCGGAAAACTGCTTCCTCGTGGCCGATCACCGGGGCATTCACGTGATGGACGGCCTCGGCAACACCGAGCTGGTCTACAGGCTCCCCTCGGAGGAGAAGCGGCTGAGTTGCCACGAACCGCGGCCGCTACGCCGGCGGCCCCGAGAGCCGGCGATCCCCTCGCGGGTCGATCTTGCCGGCGAAACCGGCCGGCTGATGCTCGGCGACGTCTACGAAGGCCGCAACATGGCCGGCGTGCGTCGCGGCGAGATCACAAAACTCCTGGTCCTGGAACAACTGCCCAAGCCGATCAACTTTTCCGGCGGTATGTGGCCGATCAGCGTGGGCGGCACCTTCACCCTCTCGCGAATCCTGGGCACCGTGCCCGTCGAGCCCGATGGCTCCGCCTACATGGAGCTGCCCGCGATGCGACCGATGTTCTTCGTCGCCCTGGACGAAAACGACCTCTCGGTCAAGCGGATGCAGAGCTTCGTCTCCCTGGAGCCGGGCGAGACGACCGGGTGCGTGGGCTGTCACGAGCAGCGGGGGACCACGCCCCTTTGCGAGCTGGACCGGGCCGCCTTCCTCGACCGCCGCCCCAGCCCAATCGAGCCCATCGCCGACGTGCCCGACGTGATCGACTTTCCCCGCGACATCCAGCCCATCCTCGACGAGCACTGCACCGAGTGCCACAACCCCGACCGGCCCGATGGCCGGGTGGACCTCTCGGGCGACCACACGCCGCTGTTCTCCCAAAGCTACTGGACGATCATGCACCGGGGCCTGATTTCCGACGGCCGCAACGAGATGTACGGCAATCGGCCGCCGCGAACCATCGGAAGCTCGGCCAGCCGGCTCCTGGAATTGATCGACGGCAGCCACTTCGAAGCCAAGCTCTCCGAGCACCAGCGCAAGCTGCTCCGCCTCTGGATCGACTCAAGCGCCGTTTACGCCGGAACGTACGCCGCGTTGGGCTCGGGAATGCACCCCGTGGAATTCCCGGTTGCGGTGATCGAGAAGCGGTGCGGAGGCTGTCACGGCCAGGAGCCACCCGCGAAGTCGCCGATTGGAAAGGGCATGTACTTCCGGTTCGGCGACGCGGGCCCCTTCCTCCCGCTGGTCCACGAGTTTACCGATCTTCAGAAGATCCGGGGTAGCATCGGCTACTACAAGTTCGGCAATGCCCAACCTCCGCAATCGCTTACGAACCTGACGCGCCCGGAGAAGTCGATCCTGCTCAGGGCTCCCCTTTCGCCCCAATCGGGCGGACTGGGGCTCTGCGAGCCGACCGTGTTTTCCACGACCGACGATCCCGACTACCAGACGATCCTCGCCGCCATCCTCGACGCCGCCGGGCGTCATCAAGAGTCCAAGCGCTTCGACACGCCCGGGTTCCGCCCCAACGTCTACTACGTCCGCATAATGCAGCGCTATGGCATCCTGCCGGAGAACTTGAGCCCGGACGAGCCGATTGACGTCTATGCCACCGATCAGGCCTACTGGAAATCGTTTTGGCACCACGCCCGGGAGAATTCGCAAGAATCACCCTGAGCTTTGTCGGAAAAGTCGTTCGCTTGTTACTGCCAGGGTGGCATGCCCTCGCGAAGCGTGGGCATGTGCCCGGAAACATGGCGACGCAAGCGACGCCATGCCACCCGG
>JBDRTC010001019.1:0-12421 GCA_043824335.1 Planctomycetota bacterium
AGCACGCGCGGATAGTATTGCTCGGCGATCTGCATGATGTAGCGAACGTCGTCGGCCTGGTCGACGTACCCGGAGATCAGCACTCCGTCGGACACCGGAATCACCCGCAGTGTGGCGTTGGGGAATTCCTGCTTGAGGATCATGCTCAGTTCCTGCGCGTCGCCGTAGACGACCACGTCGACCGCGTAGACGTTGCCGTTTTCGTCCCACATGTTGACCTGGGTCACGCCCGCCTTCTTGGCGGAAATCTGAATCTGAGTGGCGGAAAGGGCGGTGAGCTCGAGGATATCGGGGTTGTTCACCTGCGCCCGGGGAATCTTGTTCGCCTCGGTGAGGCTGGGGCTCAGCGTGAGAATGCGGCTGGTGTTGACCGTCATCTCCTGGCGTTCGCTGGCGCCCTGAATCTCGCGGATGATCGACGAGGGTTGCACTTGGCCGAACTGGGCCCAGGCCGTCGAGCAGGCGATCCATGCCAGGGCCGAGCCGACGAGAGTTGGGGTGAGAAAACCCCGCAATGCTTGACTTGTCATCCGTGAGTCCTCGTGCGCCATCCGCGATCCGTCCGCGGGTATGTTCCGTGCGATTAGACCTGCCGTTTCCTCGAAGACCGGCGGGGTGGCACTGGCGTCTCGCCAGTGTCAGGGCCCAAGCACTGGCGAGACGCCAGTGCCACCCACAAAATCAACCGTCGCTGGGTACTAGTCCCCGCCGGAATCCTTCTTCTCGCCCTTCTCTTGTTCCGCCTTTTCGTCGGGCTGCCCGTCCTCTTCCGCCTTCCCATCCTCGGCGGCGGGAGCCGTGGCAGCACGCGCGTCTGGGCTGGTGCCTCTCAGCGGGGAGATGAGCCTCCAGAAGCTCATACCCGACGACTGGGCGCCCGACGACTGGGCGGCGCCGGGCGTGCTCTTCGTCGATGAATTCTGCATCACCTCGAGGGTGACGTCCTTGATCTGAGAGCCTTCGATCAACTGCATGTTCCACGTCTCGGCCGGCTCGGCGACCTCGGCGTGCGAAGGCTGCTCGGCGCCGCGCGAATTCAACATGTTGAGGAAGCCGTCCAGATTGTCGGAACCCGGCTGCCGAGCTTGAACGAGTTCTTCGGCGTCGCGATTCGACACCTCGCCTTCGCCCAGATCTTTCGCAAGCGTGCCCCCCAAATCCTCGTGCCCTTTGTCTTCGTGGCTCCGCAGCGCAAGTTGGATTTCTCCCATCTTGCGGGCCAGGGTCACCATTTCGGCCTGCTTGGGAGTCACCAGGAATGAGACCGTTTTTGCATTGAAGGTCTCCTCACCGTCGGTCTTCTCCAGGTCAAAAACGTCGTTGACGGCGAACACCTGGATATCCTGGAGAATGGTCCGCGCAACGGACTGAGCGACCGAGCCCGAAGTCCGCTTCATGTGAAGCAGGATGTCCACGCGGTCGCGGGGCCGGATCAGGTTGCTGACACCGCTTTCATCGGTGACTTTGACCGATACGACCCGATACCCGACCGGTATTTCGTTGGCCCCGCCTCCCCCGCTGATTCCCATGGCCAGGAGTTGGTCATCCAGGAGGACGGACCCGGCGTAAACCTTCGACTTGGGCCGCCGGCCCTCGACCTCTTCGATGTCGGTCAGCGCCCCGGCCGGGACCTTGTCGGCGGGCCACTCTTCGAGTTGGAGCACCTCGGCGGTGATCAGGTCCCCCGTGGGAATGTCTTCCAGGGCAACGAAGATCGTCTGCATCTCTCCGGTGTCACCCGCGGAGTTGGCGTTCCTATTGGCCATCACCTGGGTGATGCCGATCGACGCGATCAGCCCGCACCCAAGCGCCAAAATCAACAGCAGTACGGATTTCGCCCGCATGAATTCTCCCTACGCGTACCCGCCGGAGCAGTCCGAATGCACGTCCGCGTCAATACGCATGGCCCGATGTCCTACTGTATCGTCTCCCGCCGCATCACGGTTGTGGCGGTCAACGTGTTTCCGCCTAAGAACATTGGCGACGGGAGCCAACTCACTTGACTAAAAGCGATAGAGACGACAACGGTGACAGGTTCGCCATAACCGGCGGAATTAGGCGGATCCGGAGTAACCGATACGGCCGCACCGGCGACCGAGACGCCGGTCAGGTAGTTATCGACGGCGGTCGTGACCTCGGCGGTCGTGCTGCCGTCGAGCACCGCGACCCGCGCCCCTTCCCGCGATCCATTCGTAATGATCTGCTGGACCATCACCATCCGGCCAAACTCGATCATCCCGAAAACCAGCAGGAAAAACAGAGGCGCTACCACCGCGAATTCCACGGCGGCCGCAGCTCGTCGATTCTTTCGGCACAATCGGCAAACTTTCTCCAGTGTGAAACGGGATTCGGGGGCATTTGGCCCCGTCGCCTGTTCTTTCGAGGGGTGGAGCTGCAATGGCCGGCGAACTCTAGGTAAAGCAGGAAGTCTCATGGCAGCATCCCCATCAGTCAGATCAGCATTCCCCACCACGTAAAATAGGCGATTGAGCCAATGGCGATCGGAATCCCGTACGGCAACAGCATCATCGAGCTCTTGCGCTCGGCGGCCATGGCCGACAATTGATTGGGATCGCGGACGACCAGGATCTCGGTGAGAATCGCCAGGAATTGGCTCTGGTGATGTCGCCAGCGGCGCTTGAAGATCACCATGACCATGGCGATCACGGCCCCGACGATCACCGAGACGACAAACGCCCACAGGGTGTTCGAGACGCCCATCCAGGCCCCCACGCCGGCCAGCAGTTTGACGTCGCCGGCGCCCATCCCCCCGATCGCGTAGGCGGGGAGCAGGAGCCCGAGGCCCACGGCCGTTCCCAGCAGGCTCCAACCCAGCCCGGCCCAGCCGAAAAAGACCGCGCTGGTGATCCACGCGCTGAGGACCATCGGAAAGGTGAGCCAGTTGGGTACTTTCAGCTTGTAGCCGTCGATCAGTGCCGCCACGGCCAGGGTGATGCTCACCAGCCAAGTGACGGCCATGATGATCCAATAGTCGGACATCGCCCGCGAGACGTGTTCGAGCATACTGAGCATAACGTTTCTCTCCGTTCTCTCCGTGCTTGCGAAAAACGGGTTTCCTTGTTTGCCCGCCGAAAAAGGGCGCGAGGTACCTAGGTACGGGCGGCCGTCAAGAGGGTCAAGAGGGCCGCTCCCATCGTGAAGAAATAGAGCACGAGTTGGACCGCGGAGTTCAACACGTCGGGAGGAATCACCGGGTGCATCGTTTCATCTCCCTGTTGGAGCCGTCTTGCTTTGGCCATGAACGACCCACGGCCGCTGCCAAAGTGTAGGTCAAAAAATTCCCCCTCGGTGCCCAACTTCTTTGGGCCCCGAGGGGGTCGGTTCTTCCGGTTGTTTCGCAGATCCGGTTTGAAGGCACAAAGCCCCGCCGGACCTGGAAACGGCCACGGCACGACTAGCTGGACGCGCTAACCGAAGCCTCCACAGCGTTGAACGTGTTCGCGGCCGCGGTGCCCAGCGCGCTGATCGCCGTCAGACAGACGATGATAATCAGCGCCAGCATCACGGCGTACTCCACTGCGGTGGGGCCATCTTCCGAAACGAGGAAACGGTGCACATTCTTCGCAAGCAACTTCATGAGACTCCTCCATTTCATCGGTAGTCCGTGGGCGATACGTGCTTTGCGTTTGCGACCAGGACTTACCGGAGAAAACCAGTGCGGGCTCCTTCGGGCACAGCGGCGACCGTTACCGGCCGTCGCTGACCTGCGGCGTACCCTGCGGACCCCAAAATTGGTACATACACGGTGCCCTCCTCCTCGCTTGCTTGCCGAAAACGTCATCCTTTCGGTAACCAGGCTGCCGTTCGGATTGCCCGACCGGCCCTTGGCTTTGCGTCCCGGCCTTGCGACCGGTTTGCCTTTATCGAGGACGAGAGGCTGCAGGCCTTCTTGTGCGGGAGTTTTGCCGGATGGACAAGACGATTCGCATTGCGTCCGGCGGATAAGGACTCCCGCGCCGCGACAGGGATGTTTCACCCTGCCGCAAAGGCTTTCACGCTTTCGCGTGTTCGACCTCCGTAATGAAACTTATGTCAGGATCCTCGATTGTCAAATCACGATCTTTAATAAATCCGAAATTTTTCCGCCTTTTCGTGCGGGCGGCGGTCCGATCCTCCGGGCAGTGCTTCCCTCGCCGCAAAAAACGTGCGTCGCCCGAACACGTCGTTGCCCGCTATGGGCGTGCTATATGTTTGAGAGTATCCGGTTAATGGAAACGCCGGAAATCTCCGTAGGGAAGTCAACCGCCATGTCGGATCCCAGCAAGCACGCCGTCGGACAAAGATCGGAAAGCACGGTCCTCGCCGCGGCGCTCGTCGGCGTGGCCCTCGCACTGCCGGCGCTGAAGTGCTTTCTCGGCAACCCGATCGACGACCCGGACGTCTGGTGGCACGTGAGGGCGGGCCAGTGGATCGTGGAACATCGGGCATTGCCGACGGTCGACACGTTTTCCTCGCACGGGATGGGCCAACCCTGGGCCGCCTACAGTTGGACCGCCGAGCTGGCCCTCCATGGACTCCACCAAGCCCTGGGCCTGCGCGGCCTTCTGCTCTACACGGCGGCGATTTCGGTGGCAATCCTGCTGGCCTTTTACCATTTGGTCCGACGGCTCGAACCCGCGGGCTCGCTGGACGTGATCTTCACGCTGACGGCCACCTTGGGGTTGCTCCCCGTGCTCACGCCGCGTCCCTGGCTCCTGAGCATCTTGTGCTTGATTATCGAGCTCGACCTGCTTTTAACCGCGGGCCGATCGGGGAACCGCCGGCTGCTCCTGTGGCTTGTCCCGCTGTTTGTTCTTTGGGCCAACACCCACATCCAATTTGTCATGGGGTTGGTCGTTTTGGGCGCGGCCGTGGCGGAGCCGCTCTTGGCGAAGGTCCTGCCGGCCCGTCTTGTGGACGACGACTCCCGCCGGATCCCCTTCGCCTGGATGCTCTTCGTGTTTTTTCTCTGCGTCGGCGCCACGCTCGTCAACCCCTACCACGTTCATCTCTATTTCGTGGCGGCCCAACTGCTGGACCAGACCGAGCTGTGGAACCTGATCCAGGAAGTCGGGGCGATGTCTTTCCGCTCGCCCTCGAACTGGATCGTGCTGGCGGTGACCGTTGCGGCGGCGTTCTCACTCGGATGGCGCCGGCGGGCACGGCTTCTGCTCGTGCTCCTTTTCGCCCTGGCCGTCTACCTCGGCTTTCGCTCCCAGCGCGACGCTTGGTTTCCGCTGCTGGTGGGGCTCTCCATTCTGGCCTACTCGCATCCCAAACGAGAAACCTCGCCGCCCGAGCCGGCAAAGCCCGTCGGCTGGGCGATGGCGGGGGCCGTGCTGACGGCCGTGCTCGTCGCCTGCCTGGGCATGAGCGAAGCCCGGTTGCGTGACAAGACCGCCGGCAAGTTCCCGGCCGGGGCCGTCGAGTTCATCGCCGGCAGGGGATACTCCGGTCCGATGTTCAACTCCTTCGGCTGGGGAGGATACCTGATTCTCCACCTGCCCGAGCGTTCCGTCAGCATCGATGGACGCACCATGGTCCACGGCACGGATCGCGTTGTCCGGAACTGCCGCACCTTGTACGGCGACGAACAGTGGCAGGAAGATCCGGAGCTGGCCGAAGCCAATCTCGTCGTCTTGCCGCGAGACCTCCCCCTAAGTTCGCTGCTTCGGCTGGACGACCGGTTCCAGACGGTCTACGAGGACTCGGTCGCCGTCGTCTTTTCCCGAAACACCGTCGCCGGCTCGGCGGATCCGCAGTTCGCCGGCTCAGTCCCCCTCCAAAACAGCCGAGATACCCTCCAAGACACCCGAGATACCCTCCAAGACACCCAAGAGCGATGACCATGAATCGAGAAACGGCAATCATAATCGGCGCGGGGCCGGCCGGCTTGACGGCCGCCTGCGAGCTGCTCCATCGCACCGATGTCCTGCCCATCGTGCTGGAAAAGTCGACCGCGATCGGCGGACTGTCGCGCACGGTCAACTACAAGGGCAACCGAATCGACATCGGCGGGCACCGCTTCTTCTCCAAGTCGGACCGGGTGATGCAATGGTGGCTCGATCGCTTGCCGCTGGAGGCCGCCGACGGACGAACCCACTGGCTCCAGTGCCAGGGCAAGTCGCGCTCGCTGCGCTCGCTGGAGAAAGCACCCGAAGGCCCCGACCCCGACCAGACCGACGCGGTCATGCTTCTGCGGTCGCGGCGATCACGAATCTACTACCAACGCAAGTTCTTCGACTATCCGATTCGGCTGAGCCTCGACACGCTCAGGAAGCTCGGGGCCTTGCGCGTGCTGAAAATCGGGATGAGCTACGCCCGGAGCATGGCCTTTCCCATCCGCGACGTCGCCAGCCTGGAGCAGTTCTTCATCAACCGGTTCGGCCGGGAGCTGTATCGCACGTTCTTCGAGTCGTACACTGAGAAAGTGTGGGGCCGGCCGTGCTCGGAAATCAGCGCCGAATGGGGCGCCCAGCGAATCAAGGGGCTCTCGGTCGCCAAGGCCCTCTGGCACGCCGTGAAGCGGCCCTTCACCGCCCGGAGCGTGGCGCAAAAGGGAACGGAGACGTCGCTGATCGAGCAGTTCCTCTATCCCAAGCACGGCCCGGGGCAGATGTGGGAGCACGTTGCCGACGAGGTGACCCGGCTGGGCGGCCGCGTGATGACGGGTTTTGAAGTCCGCCGCATCGAGACGGCCGGAAATCGCCTCACCGCCGTCGAGGCGGTCGACGTGGCGACCGGCCGCTCCCACGTCTTCCAGGCCGATCACGTCTTCTCCACCATGCCGGTTCAGCAGTTGGTCCGATCCCTTTCCACCAGCCCGCCGGAGGAGATCCGCCGGATTAGCGAAGGGCTCGTTTACCGCGACTTTATCACCGTCGGGCTCTTGCTCGACGAGCTGAAGGTCAAAGAGCAGACCGAGCAGGGGCCCGGTCTGATCCGCGACAATTGGATCTACATTCAAGAGCCCGACGTGCGCGCGGGTCGAATGCAGGTCTTCAACAATTGGAGCCCCTACATGGTCGCCGATCGCTCGAAGGTGTGGATTGGGCTGGAGTATTTTGTCTCTTTCCAAAACGAGCACGACGACCTTTGGATCAAGACCGACGACGCTCTTGTCGCCCTGGCGACCGAAGAACTCGCGAAGATCGGGATCATCGAAGCCGGCTCGGTGCTCGACGGCACGGTGATCCGGATGCCCAAGGCGTACCCGGCCTACTTCGGCGCGCACGACCGGTTCGGCGAGCTTCGCGCCTGGATCGACCGTTTCGAGAACCTCTTCCTCATCGGCCGCAACGGGATGCACCGCTACAACAACATGGACCACTCGATGCTCACCGCCATGGCGGCGGTCGACAACGTGCTCAAAGGGCGGACCGACAAGGCGAACATCTGGGCGGTCAACGCCGATGAGGAATACCACGAGGTGAAGAAGGGCGAGTTGGTTTCCAAACGCGAACGCGCCGTGCCGTCGGTGCCGTCGCCTGACGCCTCTGCGACACTCGCTGAAGAGCCGCTGTCGCCGCTGCCGGAGGGACAGCCGGAGTCAGTGTTTCCAGGAGGGGGTGAAGTCCAGGCAAACCAGTTGTAGAGCTTCGCGGTTTGCCGGCCAGAGGTCAACCAGCAAATGCCTGAGAGGAGATTTCCGATGAAAATAGTTCTCGTGAGGCCGAACTACGACAGCCACATCATCACGCCGCCGCTTGGGTTGGGCTACCTGGCGTCGTATGTGAAGAAGCACGGCATCGACGCCAAGATCATCGATGGGCTACGCGATGGTCTCACTACGCAGGCCCTCGTCGAAAGAATAGTGGCCGAGAAGCCGGATGCGGTGGGGATCACGTGTCTCACCGCGTTTTACACGGAGGCGGTCACGCTGTGCCGTTTGCTGAAGGAAAGGAAGGTGCGGGTGATCCTGGGCGGCGTTCACCCTACGTTTCTACCGTATCAGACGCTTAGGGAGTCGCACGCGGATTACATCGTTCGGGGAGAAGGCGAGATTGAGTTGCTGAAGCTGGCGGAGAACGACTTTGTTCACGATGGCATTCCCGGCGTCTATTCCCAGGAAGACGCCGCGAGTGGCAGGACACCGGACCGGAAAGCGGAATGCGTGCAGAACCTCGATGATGTGCCCTTCCCTGACTGGCCGCAGATAGACCCGAACACTTACCCCAGAGCCCCCCATGGGGCAATCGTGAAACACTTTCCCATCGGGGTGATCACCTCGACGCGCGGGTGTCCACACCAGTGCACGTTCTGTGCCAGCCCTGAGTTCTACGACCGAAAGATACGCTTCAGGTCGCCGGAGAACGTGGTGGAAGAAATCAAGTACCTTCTCGACCGGTTCGGCGTGAAGGAAATCCACTTCGAGGACGACAACCTGACGTTCAAGCGGGAGCACGTGGAAAACATATGTAATCTTATCATCGAAAACGGGATCAAGATAAGTTGGGCTTGTCCAAACGGCATCAGGGCGGACAGGGTGGACGAGGATCTGCTGCGGTTGATGAAACAGAGCGGTTGTTACTACTTGGCTTACGGCATCGAGTCCGCCAATCCGCAGATCCTGGAGAACGCCAAGAAGCGTGAGACCATAGAAACTATGGAAGAAGCGATCAACATCGCAAGCAAGGTGGGGATATCTTGCCAGGGCTTTTTCATTTTCGGCTTGCCGGGCGAAACGGCGGAAACTATGGAGGAAACCATCCGTTTCGCACAGAAGTCGAAGCTTTCGCGCGCGCAGTTCCTCATATTGGACGTGATCCCGGGTTCGGAGCTTTGGAGGACGTTGAACGGACATTTCCAACCCAACTGGACGAAGAAGAGCTTCAAGGAGCCCGAGTGGGTACCGGATGGACTGACGAAAGAGCAACTCATGAGAGCGCAATCGCGGGCCTTCCGCAAGTTCTATTCCAATCCGGCACGCTTCCTTCGCCTGGCCATGTCAGTCAAGCCGACGCAGATAAAGTACCTCTCCCACCGGTTGAAGGATTACAGAATCTTGCAGGTCAAATGACGAACGGCCGGATGTTGCATCAATCGGGCGAGTCCACGGATCGACCGGCAGACCGCAGCCGGCGGCACCTGTTTCCCTGGACCTTGTCGGCCGCCTTGGTGCTCTTGGCGGTGCTGGCCGCTCCTTGCCTGACCGGATACGTCTACACCTACGACGACCTGGGGGCTTTCCACCTGCCGCTGCGTGCGTTCTACGCCCGGCAGCTTGCCCTGGGCGAGCCGTTCGATTGGATGCCGCAGCTCTTCTCCGGCTTCTACCTCACCGGCGAAGGGCAACTTGGCGCGTATCACCCGCTCCATTTGACGCTCTACCGTTTCCTGCCGCTCAAGACGGCCTGGGCCTGCGAGCTTTTGGCGAGCTATCCCTTCATGCTGGCCGGAGCCTTTCTGTTCTTTCGCCGTCTTCTGGGCCGGGCCGACGCCGCCCTGTTCGGAAGCCTCGTGTTCACCTTCTCGGGATTCAACCTGCTGCACTTGGTGCATCCCAACGCGATCGGCGTCGTGGCCCACGTGCCCTGGCTGTTGTGGGCGATCGACGTGGTGCTGAACGACCCCAACCGGCGTCGTGTGGCCGTTGCCCAGGCCGGGATCGCCCTTCTCACCGGCTCGCAATTGCTGTTGGGTTATCCGCAATACGTCTGGTTTTCCCTGCTGGCCGAGGCGGCGTACGCGTTGTTTGTGCTCACGGGGTGCAGGCATGTCCGAATCAGCTCCTGCTGGCGGCTGGCGCTTGCCAAGGGCGCCGGCCTGATGTTGGGCGGAATCCAGCTCCTGCCGACCGTCGACGCGCTGGGGCATTCGGTCCGTCGATCGGCCGACGCCGCGTTCCTCGACTCCGGCTCCCTGCACCCGTTGAACCTGGTCCAACTGATCGCCCCGTACTTGTTCACGCACCGCGTCGCCGGCGAGAACACGCACGAGTTGGGCCTTTACGTTGGGGCGGTCCCGTTGGTGCTCATCGTTTGGCTGCTGGGCCATGTCGGAAAACCGAGTCTCGGGGTGGCATGGCGTCGCTTGCGTCGCCATGTTTCCCGGGCACATGCCCACGCTTCGCGAGGGCATGCCACCCTGGCAATAGCAAGGGAAGCAGCTCGCGCTCGGCGAAGGTCTCCCGACCTCGCCGAGACGGCGCTTCGACGGCCGCTCTTGGCGGCCGCCGCCTTCGGGCTCGTCGCTCTCTTGCTGGCGTTCGGAAAATACGGGCCAATCTACCGCCTGCAACGACTGCTCCCCGGGGTGGGGAGTTTTCGGTTTCCTTGCCGGTACACGGTGCTGGCTTCGCTGTGCGTGGCGGTGTTGTCGGCGATTGGGCTGGCGATGCTGGCCCGCGAGCAGGAGCGGAACGAGAAGACGTCTTGGCTCCGGTTGTGGCCCGTGGGGATGCTGGTCGTCGTCAGCGTGCTGGCGGCGGCGGTTGGCCTCGGGCTGCGGGATGAGCCGTATATCGGCGCCGTCCCCGCCGTGCTCGCCGGGCCACTGCTGGTCGGCTCGGCCGCGGCCTTGCTCTCGCTGGCCGCTCGGGGAGTCCGCTGGGCCCCGGTCGGACTTGTGCTGTTTGCGGCGGCCGATCTGGGCTGTTACGGCATGAGCTACGCGGCGTATCCGGGCGCAGAGCGGTTCGAGGCGTACATGGCTTCGGCGGAAACCCCGCCGGCCGGTGACGGCGGACGCGTCTTGGCCGACTTGATCCGCTTCGACGAGCCCGGCCTGCGCACGGGAAACCAGATGATCCTTTCAGGCTGGAGCCGGGCCGACGGATACGCCGGCCTGGAGCCCGCCCGAAGGCTCGACTACCGGCAGCTTCCCGCCTTGAGGGCCGCGGGCGTTCGCTGGGTGTATCGAAGCGACGCGGCCGCCGCGATCCCCGGGCTTCTGCCGCACAACGAGCGGTGGCTGGAGGTGCCCGAGCCGCTGGGGCATGTTCGGCTCCTGACGCAAGCCCGATCGAGCGATGATCCGGCCCGCGACATCACGCGGATTCCGCTCGAATCGGTCGCGTTGGTCGACGAGCCCTTGCAGTTGCCGGCCGGACCGCCGGGCGCTGCGGCCGTGCTGGGCGAGCGTCCCGGGCAATTACACGTCCGGGTTGACTCTCCGACCAGCCAACTCCTCGTGGTCAGTGAAAGCTACCATCCCGGCTGGAAGGCCGAAGTTGACGGCCGGCCGCAGGACGTGCTCCGCGCGAACGGCGATTTTCTCGGGTGCGTGGTCCCGCCGGGCGAGCACGAGGTAGTGCTCACGTTTCAGCCGCGGAGCCTGCGAAACGGATGGATCGTCTCCTGCCTGGGATTCACGTTGGCTTCGTTTCTGATGGTCGGCCCTTTGTTGAAGCGTGCTCTTGGGAAAACGATCCCGCGGCCGTCTGTGCATTCCGCGCCTCCCGCGAGTTCGCCGGAGAGGGTGTGTTGTTCGGACACGGAAGCGTGGCGTCCCAACACGGAAGAGGAACCTTGCGTGCCTGTCGAGGAAACGGTGTCATGAGCAATCCGGAGATCTCCAATCGACGATCGAGCGAGCAAGTCCTCCTCAGCGTGGTCTTGCCCGTCTACAACGAGCAGGACGTTCTGGCGACGCTGCTCGGCGAATTGACCGAATCGCTCTCCGAGTGCGACGTCGATCACGAGATTCTCTTCGTCAACGACGGCTCCAGCGACGCAAGCCCGGAAATCCTCGACCGGTTGGCCGCCGAGAGCGCTTCGGTTCGGGTGATCCACCTGGTGCGGAACTTCGGTCACCAGGCGGCCGTGCAGGCGGGGCTTGCCCATGCGCGGGGCGACGCCGTCGTGCTGATGGATTCCGACATGCAGGATTCGCCCCAGGCCATCCCGCGGCTCGTCGAGCGGTGGCGCTCCGGCTACGACGTGGTCTACGCGATCCGCACCCAACGCAAAGAGGGGCCTTTGAAGCGGTTTCTCTTCGCGGCCTTCCACCGCCTGCTGGCCCGCGTGGCGTCGGTCCGCATTCCCGCCGACGCCGGCATCTTCGGGCTCGTCGACCGCCGGGTCGTCCGCGAACTCATCGCTCTCACCGAGCGCGACCGGTACTTCCCCGGCTTGCGGTCCTGGGTGGGCTTCCGGCAAACGGGCGTGGAAGTTGAGCGGGGCGCGCGGTACGACGATCGTCCGCGGGTCTCGCTCCTCGGGCTGGTACGCCTGGCAAAGACGGCCGTCTTCTCCTTCTCGTCGCTGCCTCTGACGGTCTTCTACGTGATCGGCGGCCTGGCAGCGGTCGTGTTCGTCGTGCTCGGCAGCTATTCTTTGTTCGCCAAGCTGTTCACCGACCTGGCGAGTCCCGGATGGACCTCGCACATCCTTACGGGCAGTTTTTTCGGGGCCTTAAACGCCCTGGGAATTTGCATCCTGGGGGAGTACGTGGTGCGGATCTACGACCAGGTCCGCGCCCG
>JBDRTC010001020.1:0-2894 GCA_043824335.1 Planctomycetota bacterium
CCGGCCGGCTGGGAAAGAAAGGGAGGCGGCGCCAGCAAGTTTCTTTCTTGTCGGTTCCAGAGCGGGGGGGCGAAGATCCGGGTCGTGGCCGACGTGGCCGGATCGGCCCTCGGCGACATCGCCAACATGGGGGGCGGCGCGATGGAAATGGCCGGCGACATGCTGGAGTCGGACGAAATCGCCGAGGAACTCTCCCCCGTGGCTCAGGTTCACCAAGTGAGCATCGAGCAAGCGTCGGAGGAACTGGGCGAGCTGGACATCAAGACCACCGAAACGATCAAGACCGGGTTCGGCGACACGCGGAAATCCGAGTTCACCGTCGCGGGCGCGTTGGGTTCCAAGACGCACGGCATGCTCGCCACGGCCTTGGGCCTCAATCATCGAATCCGGGTCATCTGCACCTGCAATGACCGTCACTGGAAAACGCTCAAGCCGGCCTTCGAGGAAGTGATCGCCAGCCTTGCGCGTGGCCAGGCCGAGTAGCGCTCGTGCCCGCGCTGGGGTATCGTCGGGTGGCTCTGGCTGCTTGTCAGCCAGTGCATGCCACTGGATTCCACCCAGAACGGACACTGGCTGACAAGCAGCCAGTGCCACCCACAAATTCAGCTGACGCGAAGTAGTAGCAGCCCAGTGAAAAAGGGCTGCTACTCCAGCAATCGCTCGGCGAACGAGGCGATCTCGAGCCTCAGAAGATGGGCGACCAGCTCGGCCGGCGTTTGAGGGCGGCGGAGCGGGTCCTTGGCGAGCATTTCGCGGACCAGGCGCGTAACGTCCGTTGGCAGGTGAGGGGCCAGCCGCCGCAGGTCGGGAGGGCGGGCCTCCTTGTGCTGGGTGGCGATCTCACCCAAGTCGTTTCCCGCAAAGGGAAGCCGGCCCGCGAGCATCTCGAACAAAACGACGCCCAGGCTGTAGACGTCGCTGCGGATGTCGGGCCGCAGCCGCGAGGTGATCATCTCCGGCGCGATGTAATTGCAGGTGCCCGTCACGTAGCGGTCGGCGGCCCAAGCCACCTCGTCTCGGCGTCGGGCGAAGCCCAGGTCCAGGAGCGTCACGTGGCCGTCGGGGGCAACGAAGATGTTGCTTGGCTTGACGTCGCCGTGCATCCAGCCCGAGGTGTGTACGGCGCCGAGCGCCTCGGCGACCTGGCGTGTGACCCATAGCGCGATGGGCGGATCGAGGAGCCGATTGCCGGAAAGTCGTTTGGCAAGCGTCTGGCCGGTCAGCCAGGGCATGACCACGAAGTAAGGCGGCCGATGGACGTGGGCCGCCAGAACGGCAACCAGATGAGAATGGCTCACCCGATGTCCTACGAACGCCTCGCGACAAAGCAACTCGATCGCCCGGGGCTCTCGTTGCCATTCGGCTCGAAGCATCTTCACGGCATACGCGGCGGGCTGCTCGCGACCCGCGCCCGCCGGTCGCGCCCTGTAGACCCGGGTCAGGCTCCCCTCGCCGACCGGCTCGACCAGCTCCCACTCGTCGATCGGGTGGGGAAGCGTGGCCGGCTCGGGCCGGCGCATAGCGTCGGCCGGCGCGTTCGACTTCACGTCGGATTCGGTCATCGACTGAAACGCGGGAATAGATCGTCGACAGAAAGGGTCTATAAGATTGGATCGGTCGGGCGGACCCGGGAGTTGAGGGGGCATGCGCGAAGCGCGCCGCTGGACCGGCCCGCATGGGCGGGAGGCACCCCCCCTGTGCGCCCCATTGCGGGCCGCTTTGAGGTCACCTAGACTGAAGGATTCTGTGTTGGCGGTCGCGGGTCGACAAGGGCCGTGCGACCGGTTGAAGGGTGTCGTCTGGTTCGTGTCCTCCCCGGGCACCGGCAGGCAGTCCGCCTGCCACGACGCACCTTGCCCCTAATCGTGATCTGAGGGAGAGCTTGATGATCGTCCGAAGTATTGCGCTGACCCTGTGTTTGGCCCTCTTGTGCGTTGGAAGCATCGTGGGATGCGCACCACCCGCCGGCGGCGGTTCTTCGCCTAGTGGCGGCCCGCCCTCCATCAACACCTCTGCCCCGCCCTCCACGACGACCCCGGCAGCGGAGGTCCCCGCGGTTGAGGAAGAGACCTCGGCCAAGCCCGTCGAGGGCTCGAGCAAGTAAGCCCTTCCTCCGCGATCGGGTCGGCCGGCCGGGCCAGCCTCGGCCGACGGGCGCCCTTTGCGCCCGGTAATTTCTTGACACGCTTTGCGGGCGCCTGCGACAATCGAGATGGTGTATTCGGTTTCGAGTCACCGTCGTCGAGTTGGCCGTGCGCGCGTGCGCCGGCGCGCAGTCCCTGTTCGAGAGAGGTAACGCACCATGAAAAGGCACGTAAATCGGCTTCTCGCGGTCGCGCTCCCCGTGGTATTCGGGATCGCGATCGGCTTCGGATGGAGCCAGGCGACCCGGGAGCACTCGGCCCAGGCGGAAGGGCCCGGCTGCGCGGCGGCGAAGTGCGAGAAGGCCCAGCGGTTCGGATCGGTCATCGGCCTGAGGCCGGAGAAGAAGGACTACTACATCGAGTTGCACGCCGCCACTTGGCCCAGCGTGCTCGAGCAGGTCCGCGAGTCGAACATCCGCAACTACTCGATCTACATGGCGGAGCTGGAAGGCAAGCTCTACCTCTTCAGCTACTTCGAGTACGTGGGCACGGATTTCGAGGCCGACATGCAGAAGATGGCCAAGGACCCCGAGACCCAACGGTGGTGGAAAGAAACCGATCCCTGCCAGACCCAGCTGCCGGGAACCCTCGAGGGCCAGCAGTGGACGAAAATCACCGAGGTCTTCCACACCGACTGACCAAGAAGAGAGATGCTCGTCGTGACCCGATTCTTCGGGTCCGGACGCATCGGACCGCCGGGTGCCCCTGCTTCGTGGCGTCCAGAGGGGTGTGCCACTGCTTGGAACAAGC
>JBDRTC010001021.1:0-2712 GCA_043824335.1 Planctomycetota bacterium
AGGCAAGCAGTGCCCGACCCTTGCCCCAGTTGGTGCGGCAGTTGTACTGCCGCACCTCGGCTGAGGACAGATTCGTTTCATCGCAGGGGAGCCAGCCCCCGGTCGCGACGCCAGCGGTTGACCAACGCGATCGCGCGCGGCTCCTTTTTCAACAGCCTGACCAACTGGGAGGCGGTGCAACCCAGCTCCTCCGACGCCCGCCGCACGTCGCCCTCTCTCGCGGCGATCCGATCCAGGACTTCCGCCAGGATCGTGGGGAAGTCCTCGTGTGATGGGCCGATCGCGATCCGCGTGCCGCCCAAACGCGACCGCCAAAGCAGGCTCGGGCCCTCGTCCGCCACGCAGGGGCGCCGGACCTCCACGGCCAGGCTTATCCGAAGACGCCGCAGCGCAATCCGCCGGTTCTCCGCCTGGCTGCGTCGCTCGCTGGCCTCCGCGCCCACGCCCGTCGGCTGGTGCCGAAGCCTCACGGCCGTCTCCACCTTGTTTCGATGTTGTCCGCCCGGCCCGGACCGCCGCAGTCGCTCCACCCGGCACTCCGCCAAAAGCTGTTCCGGACGAAGCGCAGCGGGATGGACATCGCTTCGGCTCATCGCGGGAGCACTCTTCAGGCGTGGTCGGCCAGCCAGGAGAGAAACGCGGCCAACTCCGGCGACCGGGACTCCGCGGCCTTCTCGCTCACCAAGCCGAGCCATTCGAGGTATTCCGGGCTCACCTCGGGCAGTTGCGGCGCAACCAGTTGCGAGGGGTCGACGTAGCGCTCCAACGCCCACGCCACGTCCGATGCCTTCTGGAACCGATCGTCCGGCGACTTGGCGATCATCGAATGGACCGCGTCGGAAAGCTTCTCGGGCACCTCCGGCACGATCTCGACCACCGGCGGCGGCATCTTGGTCATATGCTCGATGACCAGCTTGATCGGGTTCTTTTCCTTAAACGGTGTCTTGCCGGTCAGGCAGTGGTAGAGCGCACAGCCCAGCGAATAGATGTCGCTGCGGTGGTCGGCGGCGTGGGCGTCCTGGGCTTGCTCGGGGGCCATGTAGTCGAACGTGCCGATCACGGTTTCGCTTGTGGTCACCGCCTCTTCCTCCGCAGGGACGACGACCTCTCCGAGCGCATCGCGAACGGCGCCGAGTTCCATCATCTTCAAAACGCCTGTCTCGGTGATCCACATATTGCCCGGATGGACGTCCCGATGAACCAGGCCCTTTTCGTCGAGGTACGCGAGGCTCAACGCGGCGGCGCGAATCAGCTTGCACGCTTCCCGGTACGGCAGCGCCCCTTCGCGGTCCAGACGCTCCAGGAGCGTTTCCCCCACGAGATCCTCGAAGGCCAGATAGTAAACGTCGCCGACCTGGCCGATCTGAAAGGTCCGCAAGAGGTTCGCATGTTCCAACTCAACGCTCACGCGGAACTCGCGCCGCATGCGGGCCACCTTTTCCGCGTCGTCCTTGAGCGAGCTGGGAAACACCTTGAGACTGACCGGCTGATCCAACGCCTCATGGACCGCCCGATAGATGTTCCCCAACCGGCCCAGGGCCACTCGCCCGAACACGCGATACGGTCCCAGCATAAACGGGCCCGTGTGGCCGGCCCTGAGGGCGTCGCCCTGAAACTCGGTGAGCAACTGCTCCTCGACGAGCCAATCGACCCACTGCTCGCCGGGAGCGTCTGCCGGCGCTTTGGTCTCCTCTCGCCACCGGGCGACTTGCGAGTCGGCCGCCTCGGCCGACAAGAGCCGGTTGTCGATAAGTTGCTGCCGGGTCTCGTCAACACAAGTCATCTGGCTTCCCTCCCAAGGCGTTAAGACGGTCGGGTTCCTGTCATCGTCGGTCCGGCAAGAATCGCCGGAGCACACGAGAAACTGAACTCCCCCACGGGCTACAAAAGCATATCCACCTTCGCCGGCGGGTTCAAGTGGCTCCGCCCGGCTCCTAGTGACCGCATTCATGCGGTCGTGCGACCGCTTTCGCGGAAGGACCCGATGAATCGGGTCACTACCAGCCTAAAACTTGATAATCCCCTTCGCCCGAAGCTCCAGGGCGAGATTGAGCATCTCGATCATCTTTGGGGTGAAGCGGCAGCCCACGTCCCCGCCGTCGGAGGCTTTGCCGATGCAGGGGCTGGTGGGGCGAAGGCGATAGTCAAAATGGGTCGGGTTCACGAACTGCGGATCTTGCGAGAAGCAGCCCTTCCCCGGCTTCGCCTCGTCGATGAACGGGCGATTGCCATAGACATCGCATTGCTCGATCACGGCGCCGGCGTCCGACGATTGGACAGACAACACAATGCTGTCCGTAAGCCAGTTCGGTGCGCCTGCCAAGATCAATGGTCCACCAATCGTACAGTTACGCATCGCACCTGGAGACGCCGAGCAAGCCCCTCTCACGAGGACATTCTCGAGTTTCTGGGGCCTATCGTTGTTCGCTCCACCAAGCCACAGGGAGTTCCTCACGTTAACCTCTGCCTGGAACCCGCCTCCGACGACGACGCAATCTTCGATGTCGTAAGACCCAAACCGAAAAAGGTAGAAGCGGCCGCCGAGGACAACTGCCGATCGCATGGTCGTTGACCCCAAAACGCAGACTGGGTCGTCACCAGCGGCCCCGCCGTGCGAGAGCACCACGCGTTCCATGCTTACCCTGGGCGCGGCTCCCCGCACGAGTACTGGAAAATTCGTCACCGGCCCCACGGACGTGATGATCGGCCAGA
>JBDRTC010001022.1:0-2610 GCA_043824335.1 Planctomycetota bacterium
TCCAGATGGCGCTGGCCATTTACGTGAGCGTCTATTTCGTCGACACGGTCCTGCTGTACGGTTTCTCCGGCTTCGGCATGCCGGTGAGCACCACGGCGTGCCTAGTCTTCGAGCTGGTCGGCGCGGCGCTGTTTCTCGCCGGCTTCGAGAATGTCTACTGGCCCAAGGTCGGCGCCGTGGTCAGGGAGATTATCTTCTCGATCGCCATCAGCGGGTTGGTGTCCTTCATGGTGATGCGCGTTTTTCGCGGCGCAATTGGCGACAAGGCCCAGGATCGTGAAACCGTCTTGCTCCACGGACCCTGGATCACCGGCGCCATCCTCACCTGGCTTGCTTGGTTCATGGTCTTCAAGGGGCTGAAGAACGTGCCCCTGGTCAAAGAGATCAAGGCGGAGACCTTCGAGGTCTACGGCGAATGGCTGGTGCTGATGGTGATGTGGGGCGCGTTTACACTGGTCACGCACCTGGTTCTCGTGATGACCCACCGGCGGGGATACAAGTACCTGTTCCCCGTCACCGCGGTGCTGGGCATGATCTCGATGGCCTTTGCCTTCGGCCAGAACGACTTGGCCAACGCCGCCTCGCCGGGGCTTGCCGGATTCTCACTGTGGACACACGGGGGCGAACCAAGCGAGTTGGCTAACATTGCCACAGAGATTCCCATCCCCATGTGGGCACTATTCGGTTGCGGCGTTCTGATGGCCTCGGGGATGTTCACGAAATACGCCCAACGGGTCACCCGGGCAGAGGTCAACACGGGGAGCCAATTCGACGCGGTGGCGCTTTATGCCCCCGGATGGTGCAAGGCGCTGGCGCGGGGGATACTGCGTCTCCGCAAGCCTCAAGAGGCCCTTGCCCCGGAGGCTGCCCTGAACGAGCGGGGCAAGAAGGTCCATTACGATACGCTTCGGGCCTCGGTCATCACCGGCGTGAGCGCCAGCGTGATCGCGTTTGCCTCGGGCCGGGGGCTTCCCGTTTCGACAACCTACGTCGCGTTTGCGGCCGTGCTGGGGTCCGGGCTTTCCGACCGCGTCTTCGCCCGCGGCAACGCGGATACGAAGCTCGGTCGCGCGATCTGGGTGATCACCTGCTGGTTCCTCGCCCCGGTGATCGCGGTGGTCGCCACGGGTTGTGTCGCCATGCTCGTGTTTCACCTCTCGGTCGTCGGGCTGGTTCTCGCGATCGCGCTGAACTTCGGAGTGCGGTTCCTGTTCAAGCGTCGGGCCGACGCCCACGAGGCGCGATACCACACTTCGGCGAGCGAAGACCCGGCCCCCGCTGCCGACTTCCCCGAGCCGGAGCCCGACTCGCAGTAGCTTTCCGATGGCGAACGACCTTCATGGGCGTGTGAGAAACCACCTCCCCGTTTAGCTGCCGCCGGTACGGCGGCATGCCGTTGAAAGGCCTATCGCGTACAATCCCGCCGTACCGGCGGCAGCTAAACGGCAGAACGTTCGAGTCGAAAAGTTGTCCTTCACGCGATCCTTGGACATCGCCATCCGCGCGAGATTCGGCTAGCATGGAGGCATGGAAACCCAACCGCACGAAAGTGTGAAGAGCGCCGACCCGCCCGCGCCGGCGAGGTTCCGATGGGCGTCACTCTTGTTTTGGATGCCGACCTGTCTAGTTCACGGCGGGGTGGTGGCCTGGGCGGCCGTCTTCGTGGAACGGTTCCGTGCCCCCGTTTTGCTCTTCTCCCTGCTGGTGGGAGTCGTGCTGGGGGTGACGCTCGTCGGCCTCATCCGACTTACCCAGGTGGGCAACTGGTCCACGATTCTCGCGGGAGTGGTGCTGGCCGCGGTGGTTTCCGTCGTCGGCCAACACTACCTCAGCTACCGCACCGCCTGCCAGGAAACACGGGAAGACGCCGCAACGTTCCAGCTCGCCAAGTCGGCCTTCGGAAATGAAGTGCTGGGCGAAATTCCGTCGCCGCCCGCGGGCTTCACCGAGTTCTTGCGTTGGCGGGCCGCCCGGGGTTTTGACCTCCTGGGACACCACGCCCGGGGAGCGGTCGTCTGGCTGCTTTGGGCGGGGGACGCACTGCTGGTGCTGGCGGCGACGTTGACGGTGGTCGTGCCGGCGCTTGGGCGACCCTACTGCGACCGCTGTCGAAGCTGGTTCGCCACCACCCGGCGCGGCCCGATCGACGACGAAACCGCCCGCCGGGTGGCCGCTTTGGTCGAGACCGAGCTGCCCGACAAGATCGCCTCGGCCCGATATCGTCTCGTCACCTGCACGGGCGGCTGCGCTTTGTCGGGATTCGAGTTACACTGGGAGGAGCCGGGCGGCAGCGCGTCGTCAAGGAAGACGTGGCTCGACCACCAGCGGCGCCACCGGATCGTCGAGACGTTGGACAAAGGATGACCCTCATGGACATCATCGGAATCGGCACCGACATCACCGAATGCCTGCGCATCGCCCGGATGATCGAGCGGCACGGCGAGCTGTTCATCAATCGGGTGTACACGCCCACGGAAATCCGGTATTGCCAAAGCCGCAAGCAGGCGACCCAGCACTTCACCGGCCGCTGGGCAGCCAAGGAGGCGATCCTCAAATCCCTGGGCACGGGCTGGGTCCGCGGGATCAGTTGGCGCGACGTCGAGGTTCGCA
>JBDRTC010001023.1:0-2547 GCA_043824335.1 Planctomycetota bacterium
ATTCGTAATCAGCAGGTCAGCGGTTCAAGTCCGCTTGTCGGCTCCAGTAAGCACCCGCCGCGACTCGGAAAAACCGGGTTGCGGCGTTTCTGTATAACACAGAAAAGGGGTGCGGGGGAAAGTATTCTAACCATCTTTCCCCCACTCCGCACCACCCACCAGGACTTCCAGAGCCCTCCTTTGCCTGCTCCGCTCCACGGCCGAGGCTTTCGTGTAGTGCGCGTCGGTGACCCGCGAATCGCCATGTCCGAGTTGCATAGCAACTGCGTGCCCGGTGGACCCAGCCTCACGAGCCAGAGTCGCGTGCGTCCCTCTGAGGCCCTGCGCACAGACCTCCGGCAAGCCCAACCGCTGGCACAACCGCTTTGAGAACTTTCCCACCCATTGCTCGCAGTGGAAACCGCCGTCGCTTTCGCCAGGAAGTAGTTGCGATTGTGCTTCTCGACCCTGGATTCGCTGCTCGAATTGCGGCCATAGCACCGCCGGAATCTCAACCCGCCGGTTCCCGTGCTCGGTCTTCGCTTCTTCAATGAACAGCAGCCGCGTGGCAGCGTCAACGTCACGGACGACCCGCCGCGTGATCTCCGAGGGGCGAAGGCCCATCACGAGGGTGACAGCGCAGGCAAAGGCAGCATCGCTCCCTCGGCCGGAAAGCTCTATTGCTCGGTTCAGGAACAGCCGAGCCTCACCGGGAACCAACTGGAGCTTTCCTCTTCGACGCTTGCCGATAGGCTCCACGTCCTTGACCGGACTCTTCTTGAGCCGCCCTGTCTTCACCAGCCAGCGGCCGAATGCCTTCGCTCGGGCAAGCCCATTGCGATGGCTGTCTGCTGCCGTACCCTGACGCCGGAGTCGGTACAACTCCTCGCACCTGCGCGGCGTGAGGCGTCTGACATTGATGTTCAGGATTGGCTCGAAGAATGCTTCCAAGTGGTACATGTAGCTGCGAATCGACTTGGGTCTGAGCCCTTTCTCGACCTGCTCAGTAAGGTAGATCTCGATCAGTTCTCCGAGCGTCGGTTCGTCTAACTCGGCTGCTTCCTTGAGCGCCTTGTGGTAGTCCTTCCACGCCTCCTCTTCGCTATCAAAGCTCGGACGGCTGCGATTCCCGGTGACTCCGTCTCGGATCTCGATCCTCCATCTCCGTCGGTGGGGCCGTGGTGGGTAAACGGCCAGTTTCGGTTTTTTTCGCCGCGCCATGTTTCATCCTCCTCTCCGTTCCCCTGGCGCGGCAGAACGGTAGCGGCTCGGAAGGTAGCATCCTCCAGCAGCAGCCGCACCTGGTCTTGGAGTCCGCGCGACACAATAATTCGAGCGAGTACCTCGGCCTCGACATCAGGGGGAATCCCAGGCTCACGCTCATCGCGCTCTCGCTGGTCACCCTCTCGTCGTCGTCCTGCCACAGCTCCCCTACCTCACCGCGCCAGCCCGTGGCCGAGCGCCCATTCGGCGCCTCGGCATCCGTCCCTCGTCATATCTCGTTGCATCGCCCTCTCCGAGCCGTTGCGGCATAAGAGCCCCCAGAAATCGCTCTCTGGGCCTACCCTGACTATAACGGGCAGGAGCTTCCCCAAGCGGTCAGCTCGCTGGTCTCCATTTACCTTTTACGGGGTTGCCGGAAGGGACTGCGTCCTGCTCCTGTAGGAGCGGCCTTGTACAAAGGAACGCGCGCCGCGCACCCGTGCGTCTACAACATCGCGGGCGTGGGTGTACGACTTTTCTTCCTTTTTCGACTTTTTTTTGTGCCCGGCATGTCTCGCGTCAGGCGCGCTAGCAGATGGGAATTTCCGAGCACGACCAGGACAGCCACAGCAGCCCTTGCGTCGGGGCCACCCCGAGGGCATCCAGCACGACATCCGCGATCACGGTCACGGCGCGGCCCAGGGGACCTCAACTGCCTCGACCTCGGCGCGGCCAGGACGTCACCCAGGTCCAGGTCCAGGTCCGGCACTGGCGCGGCCAGGACGTCACCCAGGTCCGGGTCCGGCGCTGGCGCGGCCAGGGGCTTCAATAGCCCAGCCCCGGCGGCATCCCGAGGGACCTCAACAGCCCCCTACTCCGGCGCGGCCGTCGGGGCTCCACCGCTCCCGGCTACAGCGTCACGGCCCCCGGCCGGGCGCGGCCCAGGGGGCTTCACGGCTCCCGGCTACGGCGTCCCGGCCCCCGACCCCGGCGCGGCCAGGGGCTTCTACGGTCCCGACCCCGGTGCGGCCCTGGCAGCTCCTCAGCACCCGGCTACAGCGTCACTGCCCCGGCTCCGACCCGCCCCCAGGGGGGCTTCCGTGATCCCCGGCCAGGCGCGGCCGACCTGCCCTGAGCATCAGACAAGGAGACTCTTTCGGCTGTGATAGAGCGCCGCAACAGCCTAGTACATTTCAGATTTCCCGAGTATACCCCTTCTCCCTCCTCATTCAACGAGGACCATGCTGCGACAATCGAAGACGACCTCAACTACCAAAGGGACACAGGTGTTTTCTTTTCATTCATGGTGATGAAGAAGTTCGGGTTCAAGTTCCTCCTGCCCGATCCCGCGCAACAACAGAAAAG
>JBDRTC010001024.1:0-2414 GCA_043824335.1 Planctomycetota bacterium
CGGAGCGGGCCTGCTTTTTTACGGTGTGCAAATCAACATTTCGTCGGGGGAGTACCCCGACGCGATGGAAGAGGATTCCGAGCACCCTTACGATTGGGAAGAGCATTACTATGGGATGGTGATCAATCTTAGCAAGTGTATCGGCTGTTGTACGTGTATGCGTACCTGCCGCGACGAGAACTTTCTGGGCGACCAAGGATTCCGGACCTGGGTGGAACGGTATTCGATTTACGAGAACAATGAAGTCTCCATCGACGCACCCGCCTTCCTACAGAACCACGGCAAGGAACTGCAGAACCCTCTATACCAACTGGAATATCCCCCGGTAGGCACGGACAAAGCCGTCAGGGAGCGGTTTTTTGTGCCCAAGCTCTGTAACCACTGCGCCAAACCGCCCTGCGTCCAGGTTTGTCCCGTCGGATCGACCTTCCAAACCCGTGACGGGGTCGTCCTGATCGACCACGAGAGTTGTGTCGGATGCGCCTATTGCATTCAAGCCTGCCCCTACGGAGCGCGTTTCTGGGATGAGGACAAGCTCTGCGCCAACAAGTGTTCGTTTTGCTATCATCGGATCACCAAGGGATTATCAACAGCGTGTGTGCAGGCCTGCCCTACGGGCGCGCGGGTCTTTGGCGATTTGAAAGATCCCAACAGCCCAATCTACGACGCGATCCACGAAGAGAAGGCCAGCGTCTTGAAGCGACTCTTGGGGACCGAGCCGAAGGTCTACTACACCGATATCCATGAGGAGATCGTGTAGGAATGGATTACGCCAACTACGTCTATCCCAACGAACAGGTCGAATGGGGCGTGATGATCGTGATGTACCCGTACATCACCGGGCTGGTGGCGGGAGCCTTCATCATTTCCTCGCTTCATCATGTTTTCGGGGATGAAAAGCTCGCCCCGGTGGCGAAGCTTTCGCTCTTGAAAGCGCTGGCTTTCGCGGCGTTCGCCTGCACGCCCCTGTTGCTTCACCTGGGCCACCCGGAACGATCCTTCTTCATCATGATCCGGCCGAATCTGCGCTCGGCCATGTCGGGGTTCGGCTTCATCTACACGTTCTATCTCACCTTGCTATGCGTGGAAATCTGGTTTGTGTCCCGGGAACAGATCGTCGAGCGCACGCACGGCGCCAAGACGGCGCTCGGGCGGCTCTTCTATTCCGCACTGAGTCTGGGCGCGCGCGAAATCACCGACGGAGCAAGAAGGATCGACAAAAAAATCGTCGGAATCCTCGCCGGCATCGGGATTCCAGCGGCCTGTATCCTGCACGGGTACGTGGGATTCATTTTCGGCTCGATCAAGGCCAACGCCTGGTGGTCGACCCCGCTGATGCCGCTCATATTTTTGCTTTCGGCCGTGGTCTCCGGCACGGCAATGCTCCTCTTGATCTACCTTGCTTCGGGCGTATTGAGAGGGAAGCCCGCCGATCCCGCGTGCCTCGAGTCGCTGACCAAGTACCTGTGGGGCTTTCTTATCTTTGACGCTACGTTCGAATTCCTCGAGATTTTCACCAAGTTCTACGAGGGCCGGGAAGAATGGCCCATGCTGCAAGAACTGATGACGGGCAGGCTCGAGATCAGTTTCATCTGGATTCAATTCATTGTCGGCTGCGGCGTTCCGCTTCTGCTCTTGGCCGTCGCGGTGTTGTTCCCGGTCAGCCACCGCGTGCGCGTGTGGCTGGCTTCCGTCTCGAGCCTGGTGATCCTGATCCAAGTACTGGCGATGCGCTGGAACGTGGTTGTCGGGGGACAACTGCTCTCCAAGAGCGCGGTGGGGTTCCACCATTACGAACCTGAAATCTTCGGAATCGACGGAATCATCGCGGCCGTCTTGGTGTTCCTGGCTCCTTTCGTTCTGTTGTATATTCTGGTAAGAATACTCCCACCCTTCGAGGAGGAACCGACTCCCGAGACGAGTTCCGGCCCTTCAGAGTGGGGGGGTTGGGGTTCGCCGCCCCCGCCGATCACGCCACCGCGCTGGCCTAGCGAACCGGTTGCGACCAAGCCCTTCCTATGGTCCTAATCGCTTTGGAACTGCTCCGATGAGAACGGTTGTGAGGAGTTTCGTGCCAGCCGTCGTCGCACTGGCCGTCTGCGGCGATCTTGTCGCCCAGCCGCCCGAGGGCTCGAAGATCCCGCCGGATGAAAACGCCTGCGTGATGTGTCACGGCGAACCCGACCTTTGGGAGGGGGACACGCTCCGGCTCTACATGCCGGCCGAAAAGCTCGCCGACGACGTGCACTGGCAGAAGGGCGTCAATTGCCACGACTGTCACGGCGGCGACCCGGATGAGCTCGATCCCGGCGAGTTGCACTCCGCCGAGGCCGGGTTCCGCGAACTGGCCGACGTGAAGAAGGCCTGCGCGAACTGCCACGTGGATCAGCTCGCTCATCTCATGGAAGGAGCAC
>JBDRTC010001025.1:0-9868 GCA_043824335.1 Planctomycetota bacterium
CCGATCTGGAAACGGTGGGTGTGCTCCGGGTCGAAATTGGCCGGGTCGAACCGCGACCAGTCGGCATATGTCTTTTCGGCCCGCAACTTCAGCACAACGTCGTCCCCATCGGCGCCCTTGGACGCGGCCTGCTGCCCTGAAACACCACCTGCCACCAGCAGCATGGCCATAAGAACCACGAAGACCTTGAACATTGGAATCCCTCCGATGGCTCACAACTCGTGGGAGCGGACACGTGCCCGCCACCGAGACGGGCCCGCAGGGCTCGGTAGTCCATTGAAAAACACCGTCCGCGCGTGCTCCGGTATTCACGGGCTTGCTCGGATCTAAAAGAAGTAGACCTCATTCGCTGGGCAATAATCTCGGGATCTGAAGGATACGGGACATCGTCCAGGTTCACCAGTTTCACCACGGCCTCACGGATGTCCTCGGCGTCGTGGAACCCCCACAGGGCCGCTTCCAGCGTCTTGACGACGTAGCCGGAGCCGACGATCTCGGGTGGCTCCTTCTTTCGGAAACTGCCGGCGGCGACCGTCGCAACCTCGTAACCGATAACGAATCGCCATCCTTGCACAACCGAAAACGGCAATTCGGAAAACAATAGGTTTTCGAGTTCCTACTCTTCAACGTGCTCTAACAGCCAACGGCAGTTGAGCACTTTTTCCACCAGATCCAGCGGCAAGTAGAAGTACTGGGAGGATGGTTCAAAGCCGATCCGCGAATCCTCTTGCGAGAGCCTGAAGAGCCGGCGGGCCAGATCGATTTCGGACTCCAGGCATCGTTTGATTTCCGCCCGCAGGCGATCTCGCTCTTCGGGCGACGGCGCGCTGGCGGGGTTGGCAATCGCATCACGGGCAAGGACGAAACGCGTCTGGTTGGCGACCGCTTGAAAATGCATCGCCGCCGCCCGGGCCAGTCGCAGGTCCGCCTCGGCTTCGTGGCGCCGATCGGGCGGCGTCTTTGCCACGGCCAGTTGCAGCTCCGCAATGCCGGGCCGCCAGCCCTCGGCCATCTTTTCGAACTGGGCAGCAAAGACCTCGGGCGGGTACGGGCCGCGCCAACCGTTCAGATCGTCGTAGGGAATTCCCCACATCGTTGCCGAATAGCCGGTCTTCGTGGGATAAAGCGGATTGGCCGGCCCCCACTGGACCGGCGAAGTGTAGACCACGCTGATATGAAACGGATACTGGCGATAGGCGTCGCTCATGAGGGTCCACGCCTTACGGGCGTGAGGGGCTCCCTCGGGGCCAAACCGCTCTCGTGCCAGCCCATCCAGCACCGTATCGACTTCCGGGGCGGGCGTGCGGTTCAGTCGCTGGGCGAACTGGAAGTTGGGCGAAGGATAGCCGCCCATCGTCCAGCCAATCAGCATTCCGTCCAGCTTCGACGGCGCCAGATTGTGGATATGCTCGGCCACGAGGTCCATGACGGGGAGATAGGGCAGGCTGGCGATTTCGCACGTGTTGTTGAACTGGATCTCGGCCGCCGTCTTCAGCCCGGCTTGCCTGGCAGCCTGCCAATGCCGGACGGATCGCGGCCCCGGTCCGACCGAGGAGATCGAGTATTCGCCGACCTTGGTCTGGATCCCGCCACGCTGGATCGGCAAGTCCCATTCACTGACCGACATCAGCCACACCGGTTTTGGCAAACGCGCGATGATGTCCGGGGCATCGCCGTGGCCCCTCCAGCCCCAATCCGACACCACAACGTTGGCCTTGGGGTTGCCGCGGTGAACTCCCTCTTCGAGCACGGAAACGACCTCAGCGAGGATCTCTGCGTCGGTGCGCCTCTTGCAGCGCTCGCAGGAACGCCAGTCGCCATGAGAAGCACAGTTGGTCAGGTTCTCCGACGCGGTAATGGCGTAGATGCCGGCCAGGTCGGGCACTTGACGAAACACGTGCGTCAGTGCGTCACCCATCCATTGGCGCACGGCCGGAAACGAAGTGCAAAGAGCGGTGAATTGTTCTTCTCGGACGCCGCCCATCTCCGGACGGTTCTTGAAGAAGGCGGCGGGCATCGCCCGCGGCTCGTTCATGTAGAGATAGACGCCAATACCGTACTTCTTCGCCCGCTCGACCAAAGCCGCAAGATTGGCCAAACGGCGCTCGTGGCCGGCTCCAAACTCGGGAAAGGTTGTGCCGCCTGGGGCCAGGTCTCTCAGGACGGCGTGCAGCCAAACGCCGTTGACCCCTACGGCGGAAAGCCGCTGGAGATATCCGTCCGGATAGGGATTCAACTCGGGAGTGGACAGCGGATCACCGTACACGGCAACATAGGAATAGACAAACCGCAGGGAAACCGGCTGATCTTCCCCCAACGCCGGCGGGGAAGAGGCAAGCGGGGCGCTGAGCTGCCGAACGAAGTCGAAACGGGGTTCTGACGGGCGGCGAATCTCCTCGCCGAAATACTCCTCGACCACGCGACGAATCTCGGCCGCGCGGCTCCGCGCCGCCTCGTCGGGCGCCTGGTAGCTAAGCGGCTCGCACTGGGGTTTCACCCGTCCCAGCTTGACCCACAAGAAGTCATCCTCGCGCAGCGTGAAGGCCAGTCGCTGGGGCGTCATCTCCAGGAGTTCGAGCAGTTGCGGGTAGGGCAAGAGGTGCCAGTTGCGGCGGATGAGGCTGATATAACCTCGCGTCTTCATCTCAGGGAAAACTGCATCCGGAGGGGGCAAACCCATCGACTCGGCCACCGCCGTGACGTCTTCCGTCGAAGCACCCAGGATTTTCGCCAGCTTGGCCGGCTCGACGGCATTCCAATTTCGCCAAACGAACTCGTGAACGCGGTCGGGAAAATGGCGGCTCGCGATCGACGCCCGAGCGTCGCCTTGCGGCAGAACCGTCTCCTCGGCAGAACTGTTACCGGCCCAGCCGAGAAGGACCATGCACGTCCACATGGCATAGAACGCGGTTCTTGACATCGTCATACGGAGTTCCCCAAATGGCTGCTTCTTTGATACGCGCCAGACAAGAGATCTCCTCTATGGTAGGCGTAATGGGTTGACGTGTTTGCCAAACCTGCTCGGTAAACCGGAAGTGGCGCGCTGGCTCCGCGTATGGCGAATTGAGGATCGGGTTCTCAATGATGGCCTGCTTCATGGGGGCCGGCACGCTCGGAACGACGGAAGAACGGCGTTAAAATGGCTGGAAGCCTCAAGTCGGGCTTTTGCGGCACGCCTACGGAGAAACTCTAGCAAATGACTCATCTCGGCGGAAGGGCCGGGGGGAAGCATGGCCCGTAGCGCATAGGGAGTCGGGCGAGCCGACCATTTTGCCCATTTTGAACCTTCCGGCGTAACGAGACTTTTGGCGGATTCCGGAAGACCCATTACGCCTCGACGCCCTGTCATGGGTCTCGCGGGCCGCCAATCCCCACCATCTAAGAATTCGTAATCCGTGGTCTAGACAAATGGGGCCACCTCACTGTTGGCCGACACTTCGTCTCTGGATTATGTCGGATTCGAGACGTTCCGGTTCCTGGGTGAGCTCCTGTCGGTGGACGAAGGACTGCTGGAGAGCATTTCAACTGCCATGGACCGCTATCCCAAGGGTAAAAGGAAGCACTGGAACGATATCGTACAGAATTGCTTCGAAGCAGTCGGAATGATGGGAGTGGATGACCTTGGCGAGTTCGTTGACCGAGCGTTGAGACTACTTACTACCGACTCCGCGACACTCACTAACCAGACCAAATACAATATCGTCCGCTGTCTTGAGCGATTGCACGACTCGGCCTGGCGTCCCTACGGGCGGCACGTAATGGAGATGGACTGGCAGGCCACGCCGGATGAGCAATGCTTTGGCGTGGCAGCCGTTCGCGGGTTCCACCGCAGGCTGCCAGAACTTGGCTATACCGCGCAGATGGAGTTCCTGAGCCGCCACAATGAGAGTACGCCGGAGCAATTGCCTGTCTCCGATCTTCTGGTGGCGTTACTCGAACATTACGCAGGTGGAAGAGAGCCCAATGGAGGCCTCCTCGAAGTCAACTGCTCGCTGGCCTTGATTCGTTGGCTGCACAAGGACTATGTTGCACGGCTCTTTGAACTTGGCGACCGAGTGTGTCCGGAGACGCGGGGAAACCTATTCCATGCGTGTCGGCGACTGCGCCGATGCGGCGAGTTGTTGTCCGACCATTGTGAGTTCTTTAGCGGGATGTACCTTTACTTCGTTGGGAGGGAAGTTGGGCGATTACCGATTCGGATTGAGAAGGTAACGTTTTTCGAGAGCAAGTTCTGGAAAAAGAAGTTTGAGAGTCCGGTCTTTCCGGCAGCACAGACCAAAAAACTGGAACACTACACCCCGTCGTACTCGTATGTGAGTGAGACGTGAATGCGATAGCAGTTTCAAAGGTATGAAGCCATGCCCAAATTAAAGCCGTGGTACAACGTCGTCGTGCCCCGAGAGGACTTGCGAGAACACCGGCCGCTGGATGCGTCGGAATTTGCCGTGCATTGGGATCATATCCGGCACGGCCGGGCCCACGAAGACTACGTCAAGCCGGATCGGTTTTTCGGGCGGACGTATCTCACCAGGAGCTTCTTGGCCCTGGCGCGTGTCGCCTGCTTCGCCGCAGTGCTGGCATCGACGTCTTTCACTCCCCACGTGTCGGCACAGGACTCGACGATCATCTTCGTTCACGGCGTGGGAGGTCCGTACGAGAAGTGCCAATTTCGGGACGCGATGCTCGGGTTATTCGAAGGGCTCGGCTATCATTGCGGCTTCGAATACTATCAGTGGCGATCCGACACGCACCAGTGGAACGAGGCAAAAGCCCTTGCCGACCGGCATGGAATCGTGCTCCTCAATGATCTCATCCTGAACCTGGAACGTCGCAGGCAACCTTATTTCCTCACGGCACACAGCCTCGGAACGCAGGTGGTGATGAACGCTCTGGCGAGCTCCCCGGCCAGATTGGAGTCGCTTCAGGCCGTCTATTTCATGAACGCGGCGTTGCCGAAAATCGCAACGTTGCCCAATCGGGGCATGCTGCCCCATGTCGACGGTCAGCCCCTGAAGATCGTCAGCTTCAGCTCCCCTTTCATGGACAACGTGCTACGCGCAGTGTGGTACGCCGCGGAGGTGGAGGACGCCGGTGGAGAGGTGGGGTTCGATGATCAAACGCTCTTCGACAACCGCGGAATCCAGCTCACGCATGGCAATTATTGGCGTATGGCGGACGCCATCGGGTTCCTGTGCCTTTATCGTCGCAACGTGTTCGTTCGCGGACCACGCGACGGGGTCGCCAACTTGGCCCACAACCTGCAGCAGAACGACGTGTTGAAATGGAGTGAAATCAAAGCGTACGGGGGCGTGCCGACGCATTTGGCGCCGATCAGCCTTCCTCCGGGGCACGCTGAGGTCGGGGTCTTCCAATATTACAAAGAGCCCGGCAGTTACCGAACGCTTTGGGCCCTGCCGGACGGCACCCGATTCTGGGAAAGGGAATCGAACAACCCCCATTTGCTCTTCCACGGCCTGGGCATGTTTCCCACCAGGTTCGTTGATTCGTCCGGGGCTCCCCGCTATCGGGACCAGTTACCAAGGGCCGCCCCACCGAACCGTTAAGAGGTCGAGAGAGCGGATGAGCGTCATCGGAATCGAGTGAAAACTGCTCCAATAGACCGGCCCGTGCTCGGGCGCTACTCGTCTGACGGTCACTGCGGCGGTTGGCCGGAGTAACGGGCGAGCTCGATCAGAAGCCGGGGGACTAAGCCTCGGGGCCAGGAAGGAGAGAATGATGGTTAGGGCCGACCACAAAACGATCGCGGGTATCCTGCTCATTGTATTATGGAATGCTGTCGGCGCCGCGAAGGAAAGAGAGACAGAACACTTCTACGTCTTCGCCAAGACGGCTGACTGGGATCGAGGGAAGATCACCGCCACCCACTTTGATCGATGCGCGAACCTATTAGAGGTCACCTACGCGAGGCTCGTGGAAGACCTACGCTTTCCCCCGCCTCAGGTGAGCCCTGATCCCCTGATCAGCGACCCGGCGTTGCCGTGGGACAAAGGCAAGATCATCGTGCGTCTGTACAACGCGCCGGATTCGGACAGTGGAGGTCTCCTTGGGCCGGACGGTGTTTTGGAACTGAACGTCACAACGATCCAGAGGCCGTGCGAATTCAGTCCCGACGGGAGTGTCACGATTCTCCAGGGAGTCACAGCCCACGAGCTATTCCATGCAGTACAGAACGCTTACGATCCGCGTGAAAACGTCTGGTTCAAAGAGGCGACGGCCGTTTGGGCTGAGAGTGTGGTCTATCCGAATCTGCAGACCTACCTCCGTCACGAGCCTGCCTTTCTCGACCACATGAATATGTCTTTGCAGTGGGAGGCGGGCTCAATCAGCGGGGGGCACCCTTACGGGGCTTCACTCTTCCTTCGGTTTCTCGTGGCGCAATCTGGGCGTCCCGGCTTGGACGTAGTGAAGGCGATCTGGAAGAAATGCGCAGAAAGGGACGGGCCGAACGCTCTTGAGGCAATCTCGCAGTTCCTCGGCGGTACGAAAGCCTTGGATAACGAGTTCCGCTCGCTGTATGACCGCTTTGCAGTCGGCTGTGCGCTACACTCCGAGGCACCAACCGGCTGCTTGCTCCCAGAAGTGGAACAGTTGAAGGCCGACGACGGGAGTCCGAAAACAGCGAAGACCTCAGAATGGGTGGACTGGTCCTGGACGGACCATCTGGAAAACACGTATCGCTCTCCCGAGACGTCCATTTGCTCCATCGACATCGAAAACCTTCACGGCTGTGGGACTGTTTTCGCGCGGATCAAGCCGCCGGCAGGCCTTCCGGCGAGTGTCCCGCTGGACATCGCCATCAAGGCGGCGCAGAACGAGCTCTCAGTGCAGGCCCTGGTTGACGGGGGAGCCGGTTGGCGAGTGCTGCAGGCCGACTACTCCGGAACGGGCCGGCACGAGTTGCGAGTTGACGGATTCGGCAATGCACGCAAGGGCGTGATTCTTATCGTCACCCGTTACAGTGAGGACCCTTCGGTCAAGGATTACGAACTCCGAATGGCGGCCGCGGATCCCCCCGTGCTTCTCAAGGTCGGCTTTCTCCAGGGGGGGACCGAGGTAATCATGCAAGAGTGGAACCAGCCGCGGGGTGGAAAAAGAACTTGCACCGGTTACACGAGAGAGATCGATCCGACAATCCCTGTTGAGCTCACGCTGCTTTTCTCCCACCGGATTCGGGGCGTCGACAACAAGCCCATCCTGACTGTGGACGGACAGCCCCTTATGTTGCAGAGAGCGAGAGGAGCCGAGCTTTATCGAGCATTCATTCCGCAGAAGACGCTCAGTCAATCCGCGGAGCCTCATGTTCTTGCCATTCGGGGAGGTGCTGAGATTCCCGGAACGAAGGCGTACCTCCCGCTAGACGAGAATCCTGGCACGGTTGTGCGAGTCGGATCGACCGGCGGGGAGGAGTACGAGCGATCAAACTCGGGGATGCGTATTGAATTCCATGAAGCCAAGCGTGTTGGAGGCTTTCAGGCGGAAGACAGCAAGCAGATCGATTCCGAGTTCTTCGCCAACGTGGAAGTCGGCAAGGAGGGCAGTTGGATCGCCTCCGACTATGTCGCGTCAGACGGCCCCACATTTGCCTGGCACATACAGAAGTTCCCCAGCCGGGCAGAAGCCGTCAAGCAACTGAAGCGCTACTCCGGTTGGAGCTCCAACAGGGGTGTGGCGGACCCTTCCGATTCTGGAATTCCGGCGTCCGCCCCGCCCGTCTCGATGTTCTACGAATTCATTGACTCCGTCTCCGGAGAGCTGAAGGACAAGGGCTACTGGATGGGCTACCTGGAGAGAAACGACGTCATCTGGCGGGAAGGATCCGGCAAGCCGCCAGATGACATGCAGGAAAAGAACGTTGCAGTCGATTGTCAGATTACGAGGGGCAAGGAAGAAGCGATTGGATACTGTGCAATGAAAGGAACCATGTACGACGCCTTTCGTGGTGTGTGGGACCCTCCGTCGGCGAAGTCGGAGTTGGAGAGCTTCTTGCTGTGTCGGGACGTGTTCATCATCCGTTTCGGGGCCCATGTGGATTCAGTGCATGCGGGGATTTCGGCGGATGCGGCGTACACGGATTTCGCTTCCAAGCGGCTGGAGGTGAACAAGCGAAGTAAACAACTGATCGACAAGCGCTTTCCCAGGAAAGAAAGCGCAGTAGCCGATTGACGACCTGCTGACGTTCATGTGGGGATAATCGAGACCTGCCGCCAACAGCGCCGCAGCGCTTTCGAGTACCTCACCGCCGCCGTTCATTCCCATCTCGCCCACCAGCCCACACCGTCGCTCCTCCCCGAGGCGTGAACGGTTGCCCGTGGCCTAAGCCACGCGGCGTCCATTTGGCGGTGGCGCTACCGATCCAAGCAACATGAAGCGCATGGCAATTCTCCTTCACTCACATCCGGATCGGGCAACAGTCCACATCAGGTAAACCTCTGCGTCTTCACCTTCCGCATTTCGCCAGAACCTCGGCCGCGATTTCGTCTGGCATGCTCACGGTTACAGGTCTCCGTTTCCATCTGAACTAGCTACCGGTCCTCGTCGGCCTCTTTCACCGCATCAACCACCACAAATCCCACCGCGCCATCCTCACTCTCAACCCGACAATAACTCCCAGCCTCCTCGACCACCCTGACCTTCGTTCCGGCCTTCAATGTACCATTGGGCGGGCGGGCCTGTTGGGGCCCGGTCGTGTAGTATTCTGTGTCGGTGGTTATGACGTGGGTGAACTCGTCGGCGCTCTTGGATGGGGTTGGCGTCTGCTCCGATGTGGCGGCTGGTCGTTGCTGGAATGCCTCTGGGGTATCTACACGCCAGCGAATGTTTCACGAAAAACGGCGTCAACTGATCGTCCTCGTGAACAGCACGAAGTTCTTTCCCGCCGTTACCTGGGAACGTCTTGGCCTCGCGGCCGTCGCGGACAAGCGTGACCTCCACGATCGGCTTGGTTCCGATGGCAGACAGGGTGATTCTTACCCTGTCGTCGACGACCTCGACCTCTCGCCCCATCAGTGCGTCGTTGGCTCGGCTGTCAACGACGATCCACGAGCCGTTCGCTGCGTAGAGCCGATCCCCGGCAACGAGCCATCACCACTCTAAACGACGCCAGCGCAGAGCCGCAAATCGCTCTGTGATCATGCTACAGACTCAAATGTCCTGTAATCTCGGGCTGTCTACACTTGACATGAGCCGGAAACCTGCTGGCGTTAGTGATGATTCTTCTTTTGGGGAAACGCGCATCCCCATGTGGGTAGTCAGCCACGGCTGCCGATGTTCGTCCGGTTGAGCGTCGTCGATCGTCTTGCAGGAAAGCGCAATTGGTGCAAAACGCCCTCCATGGTACCTGGACTGACGCGCTCCTCGCCGACAACACACCCCATGCTGAATACCCCGCGATGAAACGCACAAGGAACCGGACGATGCCAATGGGGCGCTTTATGGCTTCGGTCCGCTGGCCAAACCGTGGAAGGTGGTTACCCGGTACACAGGCCCCCGCAGTCGCGGCGGTGGTGGGCGGAACTGTCGAGTAGGCCTGGGGGATTGCTCCCCCAGGCCTCTCACGGAACCGGACTTGTGGACCACACATCCGGCTCTTTGGGTTGGTATCTCAGAGGTCAAACAGCAAGGTCTGACCAGAGGCCAGCTTGGGTGGTTGGTTGAACTGCTCCCAGGAGGTCCACAGCGATACCAAACGCTCGTGAAACCAGGCGTTCGGATAGGCCTGTGTCATTCCTCGGGTATTGCTCTTGTACCACACGCCGCGTCGGCAATAAGCCGTCTGCGCAGCCGCACCCAAGCTCACGTCGCACTTCAACAGATGCCGGAAGAGGAATTCGCTTTCCTCGGTACAGAT
>JBDRTC010001026.1:0-6050 GCA_043824335.1 Planctomycetota bacterium
TTTTGACGTGGACGTTACGCAACATGTTATTCCCTGAGAACGAATTGGCGTGCCTCTTAAGGCTCCACACCGATGTCACGATAGGTCGGACTGTCAATCGCAGCACGGTTGCTTCAGTGAATAACCGAATTGCCAATGCCAAGCACACCTTCCAATGGCAAGGCGGCTTCGGAAACTGTGATACTGGAGCCCTCACGATTCTACTTAACCGCATCCCGATGAAGCCGATTGGCTACTCAGATGGGTTTGAACAGATGAGATCTCTCGCTGCGGAGACTATGAGACCAGCAGAAAACGGCACTGGATCAAGCCCGAGGCCCATCTAGAAATACTCGTTCTCCTCGTCATCAAGCAGTTCATCTTCGTCGTGCCGGGCCTCATACTCACTGATCGCCACTTCCCATTCTGCCCGATCCTTGTCCGAGATAAGGTGCTCATTTTCCTCAGTCACAAGAAGGCCCGTCTTCTCGAAGGCGTAGATGATGGCTGGGTCGAGCCCGGCTTGCTTCATGGTCTCGACCATGAAGTGCTCGGCGTGCTCAAAGGGTGGCATATCGAAGAACAGGTTATCGCTGGGGCCGGGCTCCCGCCCGTGTTGCTCGATGAACTTCCGCTTCTGTTCTTCGATGACCTCGGCCAATTCATCCGACATGGGAATGGACTTGAAGATGGTGCCATCCTCGTCCACCAGATACTCGAAGCCCTTGCCGTGGCAGCAGTCTCTATACTTCCTTCCGCTGCCGCAGGGGCAGGGAGCGTGGCGAGGGAGCTTCTTACGGGGCATAGCGGTCTTGGTCCGTTGATGTTGTTGGCGGGGCACAGAACAAGGATCGGCTGGATGCAGGACGGGCAGAGTCTCAGCGCTGCGCTGATCTCGTCGGAAACTCGATGGCAAATCCGACAGGAAGTCATGCAATAAGCCCCCGAAAATCACCCGTCACTTGTACGCCTTTACGCCGATACTCACGATCCTTCCCCGCAGCCGCTCATCCTGTTCTGCCATGGGGAAGACCGTTTCACTAACAACCATGAGGTTCCTGAATCCTGCCTTCTCGATGCTGAGCAGGTACTCCTGCTTTCCGAGCGCAACGCCAAGCCATTCTCCCCACATTTCGTCGGATAGCGCTGCCTGCGAAAATCCTCCTTCGGCAACCAAGTCGGTGACAACCAGCCTTCCGTCAGGCCGCAGACACCTCCGCACTTCCCGGAAGACGGCCAGCTTGTCAGCCGCATGGTTGACGACGCAATTGCTGATGACCACATCGACGGACGCCTCCTCCAGCGGCAACCGTTCCATGCGCCCGACCTTGAAAACGATGTTGGCGTAGCCGCCCTTCGAGGCCGCCTCCGTAGCCTTGGCAATCTTCTCGACGGACACGTCCACACCAATCACTCCACCTGCTGGGCCGACCCGCTTTGCAGCCAGGAACGCATCCAGACCGTCACCGGAGCCGAGGTCGAGCACGGTTTCGCCTTCCTGCAATTCGGCCAAGGCAACCGAGTTGCCGCATCCATGGCAGACCAATCCCTCGGGCACACTCCTCAGTTCGTCTTCGGAGTAACCCAGCGACTTTGCATACTGAATGGAATCAAACGTATCGCTCACAGCATCACCTCTGCTGCCTACGGCACAATCGCAAACACCCTTGCCGTGAATCCTGATCCACCCTTTGGCTTCGGGAACGCCACGACGACGATGGCACCCGCCTCGGGTACTTCGCTGTAGGCTATTTGTCTGGTGCTTCCCCCAGCACGCCCAACCCCGACATCGCCCGCTCGATCATATCCTTCCGGGCCAACTCTTCCAACCACTCCGCCGGAATTCCGGACTCGCCCCAATACGCGCCTGCCAACTGGCCGCACACGGCTCCCGTCGTGTCCGCGTCGTCACCCAGGTTCACCACCTTCAGCACGGCCTCGCGGAAGTCCGCAGCGTCGTGAAACGCCCACAAGGCCGCCTCCAGCGTCTTGACGACGTAGCCGGAGCCGACGATCTCGGGTGGCTCCTTGTCTCGGAAACTGCCGGCGGCGACCTCTGCAACCTCTTCGTGCAGGGCGTGCAGTTCCTTGAGCTGCCATAAAGGTCCCCAGTCCGGGGTCAACACTTCGTCCCGGTCCAGCCCATGGATTAGACCACAAAGGATCAGACCAAGGTACGCACAGGCCGACAGGCACTGGGGACTGGCGTGGGTCGGCCGACTGGAGTCGACGAGAAGCGTGGTCAACTCGTCCAGTTCATCCGGGAAAAGGCTCGCGTATCGGATAGGCACCGGCGCGAGCCGCATGATCGACCCGTTGCCACTCGCGTGCTCGGATGGATCGCCGGACGTTCGCGCGTCGCCGGATTGCTGAAACCGTTGGAGGGCCGCGACCGTCGTGCTGCCAATGTCGAAACAGCGGCCGGTGACCGAGTATTTGCCTTGCTTCCACCAGGCGACGTACCGGCGGGTTTGGTCATTGAGATCCCAGCCCACCGAACCGATGCTATCGGCCAACGCCAAGGCCATGCTGGTATCGTCAGACCATTCTCCCGGCTCAAGACCATGCAGACCGCCGCCCCTGTACCCGGTTACCGGCTCGAAGGTGCCGGGCATCTCGAACTCGACGGCAGCACCGAGGGCGTCGCCGATGGGCAGGCCGAGTAGGGTGCCGCGTTGTCGATCAGCGGATTTCACGGTTAATGTCATCACACAACTTCGTGGTCGCGATTGAGTACGGTGACGGTAACCACGGTGTCACACCTGCCAAATCTGCCTCGTCATGGCGTAGAGAAGTTCAGACCGCTTCTCCAATGTCTCGCGGGTGAACTCTGGCGCCGACGCAAAGTCCAACCCAGATTCTCGAATGAAAGTCTGCATCGCGGAGTTCGACTTGTAGAAGTCGAGAACCAACGTCTGGGCCAGGTATGGCGCACTGCCCGTGTAGGTTCGCAGCTTGTCGGCGTACGATTCGTTGCTCGATGACTGGTTGTCCTGACCTTTTAGGAGGAGCAAACCCCCGAAACGGTTTCGCTCGTTCTCGAACAATGCTTCGTCAACCTCGCCGTCGGCATCTTTGAAAAGCCCACGGCTCTCGTCGTTTCGGGCAAGGATGTGTTCGACGTGGTAGGCATTGCCGCGCCCCGTGCCCGATACATAGTTGTACAAGGAATCCTGGAGTTGTTTTCCCAGGCCGTATGCAATGAATGCTTCGATCCGTGCCAGGAAGTAACGCAGAAACCGCGTGTTGTAGTCGCCGTATCCCACCTGCTTGAACTGTCCGTAAGAGAGCAGAGTCTCGGCACTCGTATTGCGGCGATCGTTGATTTCCTTGAGCACCCGTTCGTCAATGCGCTGCTCAATTTCATCGGTAGGGCAGTCGCGCAGCAAAGCGTGCAACGTGTAGAGCAGTTCTTGAAACTGGTTGCTGTCGTACGCCCGATTGAGCTGAAGCATCACGTAAGCGCGGTCGAACGCCCGGGCAACGGCCCGTATCTTCCCATCCTCGTCTGGATCGTTTACACCGCACGCCGCGACGGCCAGCATGATGTGGCCGTCCATCCGGTTGAGCTGTGAGCTGTAATAGCACTCGGGAATGGAAGACGCCGTGTTTTCCCCGAGTTGGCGGAGCTTGAGAAACAGCCGGGCGTAGTAGCGCAACGGGCCCTTGAGAAACTCCTTGACACCCTGCGAGTTACGTTTCATGTGTAGGACTTCGTCACAGGGGGAATCCAGGATCGTGCGGTGATACGGCCCATCGAAGCCCTGGCCCTGTTTACGAGTCTCGGAGAAGTGGGCGCGAAGATAGGTACGGAAGAACGTGTCCACTTCGTCTTCGGCCCTGGCCTCCAGCTCGTGCAGCGAGGCGTCCCAAATGTCGGCGTACCGATCCACTTCCCCTTTGTCGATTTCTCCGAGGAGCTTGCCCTTCAGGATTTCGTAAGGCTGAAGACGAACTCCCCGGTCGTTGATCACTTCGAACACCATCGGCACATCGGTCTGGGCCACCTCCAGGTTGATGATGACGACCATGCACAGGAAGTAGAAGACGAACGTGTCCATTGAGTGGCGATTTGGGAGCCGCGTGGACAACTCCTTCTGGACCAGCGCGTAGTTCTCGATGATGCGTCGCGCCGTGATCCCGTCGTCGATCATGTCTTCGGTCGGCGTATCGCCCGTAAACAGCGCCTGCATCAGGGGCTCACGCTTGTGGTGGGCCATCCAGAACCGCTGTCTGCCTCCAATTCCAACTCCGGCAATCTTCGCGCTCAGCCAGTTACGCAGTTCCGGCGAGTCCAGACGGTCTGGGCCGCACATGTGGTACAGCGCGATCAACATCAGGGTCAGCGTGGTAAGACGCTGCTGACCGTCGACGACAAAGACCTGCCCGTCCGTCTTGTTCGTGATGTATGTGTTCAGGTAATACCACGAGTAGTTCTTCGCTACGTTCTCTGCGGATGGATCCAGGTCGGCATGCTTCGCATAGGACTGCTCGAAGTGGTAGAAGATGTCTTCGATCAGTTGCTTTACCTCATCGTCTGTCCACTTGTACTCCCGCTGGTAGAAGTCAATGTGGTAGTTGATTGTGGAGAACAGCGTGCCGATGTTCTGCTTTTCAGGGCTCACTTCCATTGGTGTCGTCTCCGCTGGTAACGGGTGCGGGCCTACAGGCAGATTACCTGACGCCCTTGAGTTGTCTGTATTCCGCGAGAATTTCCGAAGACACGGGTTTGCCGGATTGGAGGGCGGCTTCGACTTCGCGCCAGTAGAGGCGGTTGTTCTCGGCTACGTCGGTGCGGCCTTGGCTCTTGCAGTAGGCCTGGTACTGGCCGCGGTTCATCTGCCAGGGGGCGGGGGCGGCGGGGTTTGGGGGCGACTGGGGCGAGGGGGGCTCGGTGGTCGCGGTGTCGGAGGCGTGGCGGGGTGGGTGGATGTGTGGAGGCCAGGTGACGGACTTGGGTTGGCCGGGTTGCCAGGCGGGGAGGCCTTTGGGCGGTGGGCCCGTGGGGTCGAGGAGGGTTTGGTAGGGCTGGCCGGTGTCGATGGCCTGTTGCATCGCGTCGTAGATCTCCAGGATCACCCGTTTGGTGCGGTATTCGCCAGGCTGCTCCCCGTTCGTTCGATAGGCAGCCCAGTCGAAGAAGCGTTACCCAACCGGCGTTCGCTGCCGATTCAAAACGAGCACATCGTCCACGCGAAACGTCGCGAGGCACCGCGTCTTTCCGGTGCGGTCCAGGAATTCGACTTCCGCGCCGTCTGGTGGCAGCAGTTCGACGACGGTCCCCACGTCGCCCACCTCGACGCTCGGGTCATCGCTGCCGTGGAGCACCGCCACGAGGTCGAGAAGCTGAGGTTTTCGAGGGCTGGGCATCGGCATATCCTCCTTATCTACAGTATATAGCAGCTAACCAATCGAGGAAACTGCTCTGTGGCCAACACGATCCAGGCCGAGCGGACGGCCGCGATTCCCCCAGGACCCTGAAGCCGGAAGTCGATCACGTACCGCTGCCCGTAGTGGTCCAGCTTTCCGGGCATCGCTTCGCCGGTGGCCGCCGCTTCCTTGAGCGCGTCGACCAACGATCCCGCGTTATCCAACGTGATTCCGAGGACTTCGCGGAACAACCGCGCCTTGTGCTTCCCGTCGTCGTGGTCTTGGCTGAGGCAATAGCCGACGATCTTCTGCTCATCGACGATTGCACGATCCCCGTCGGGGAGTCTCATCAGGGCGCCTCCGAGCGGGCATCTGTGGACCGCCTATTCCCTACTCCCGACTCCCTACTCCCTCCCGCCGCTCGCGGCGGATGAATGTGGGGGGGCCAGGTGGCGGGCTTGGGTTGGCCGGGTTGCCAGTCGGGGAGGCCTTCGGGCGGCGGGCCCGGCGGTGGGTCGAGGAGGGTTTGGTAGGGCTGGCCGGTGTCGATGGCCGTAGCAATCGCGTCGTAGATCTCCAGGATCACCCGCTTCGTGCGGTACTCGCCGTGCTGCTTCTCGTCCCTCCGCTTGACGATGGGGAAGGTTTCCATGATGTAATCGACGGCGTCGCGGGGCGTGTGGAACATATCGCGGAGATGG
>JBDRTC010001027.1:0-8920 GCA_043824335.1 Planctomycetota bacterium
CGACAACCGAAGATATTCACACATCTTCGTGCCCAGATCGGGGTTCGCCCGTCCGCAGAAAACCTTTAGAGGGTGCATGGCTGGGAAGGGGGCCTACTGAGAGGGGGGGTGACGTGGCCGGAGCCCATTCCCTCATCTTGCCAGGAAACCGGGCCGGATGCCAGGGGTTCCGGCCCGGTTTCTTGCCGGGGGGGCTGTAAAACGACAAGTTGGGCAGGTATGACAGGAACAAGCCGCGAAGTGGGTTGTTTCTTTCATGAAACTCGCCTTTTCCAACGGGCTGCTAACGAGGTTCCCATGTCTCGATCCATCCTTCTCACCCAGCTTCTTTTGCTGGCCGTGGCCCCGCAAGGCCGGGCCGACGAAAACACCGGGAGCGGCACGCCGCCCCTGACGTACGAATTGATGATCAACGGAGAGACCTTTCAGGTCGAAGCGGACCGCCCAGTGACGCTGGAAAGCCAGGAGAAGCCGGGGGTTGTCTACGACGTCGCGCTGCGGATCGCCCTGGAACAACGGGTGCGTCTGAACACCCTTCGGTTTGAGTACGATTGGCCCGCCAAGGTGGACGACAACCAGCGCAAGACCCATCGCACGTTTCGGATCCGGCACGAGCTCGGGTTCACCATGCTGATTACCGACCTGGGCCAGCCCCTGGATGCCGAGGCCCAGGAAAACGCCCTAAAACTCCTCCGTGAATCGACCGTTCAAGGCTTTCAAGAGGGTAGGATGGAGGAGATCACCGTGGCGGAGTTCCCCGGCCGCGAATTCGGGGGCTCGGTCGGGCGGGGCGTGATGATCCGGTATCGGGACGGCCAGGGGCTCCCCCATACCTGCCTTGTCTACCTGATGACCGGGCCCACGTTCGCCGGGTACGCGGTCGTCGAGTACTTCGACGCCGACGAGGACAACGCGATTCCCCGGGTCAGGAAGACGCTGGATTCGATCCGGGCGATTCGCTGATCCGTCCAGGCCCCTCCAACGGCCGGACAGGACCCGGCCGCCCCCCCTTCCGGGCAGGTCCTTTTCCTCCGCTATCCTTCGCGATGTTGACATGCCCTCGCCAGGCAATAGAATGTGGGGTTTCCCCGGTGGCGATCGACTCGCGCCGGGGCCGTTTTTTTTCGCCCTCGGTACGCGGCAGGAGCTTGTCGTTGGAAGACGCCATTGAGAAGGCCGACGTCCTCATTGAGGCGCTCGCTTGGATTCGCCGGTTTCGCGGCAAGATCACGGTGATCAAGCTGGGCGGGAGCGTGATGGAGGACCCCTCCGCCATGACCCACCTGCTGGTCGACGTCGTCTTCATGGAGACCGTCGGCATGTGCCCGGTCGTGGTGCACGGCGGCGGGGCTGCGATCAGCCGGGCGATGGCCGGCGCCGGGCTCCAGGCCCGGTTCGTCCAGGGGCGCCGCCATACCGACGACGCGGCCCTGGAAATCGTTGAGCGGGTGTTGGCCTACGAGATCAACGAGCGGCTCGCCTGCGAGATCGAGCTGCTCGGCGGCCGGGCGACCCCGCTGAACTTCCGCACGACGAACGTCTTGTTCGGCCGAAGGGCTCGGCTCCGCGACCCGGCCGGCCGGCCGGTCGACCTGGGCCACGTCGGCGAGGTGACCCGGGTGGATGGGGAGACCCTCAGGAAGCTCTGTGGCGAGGGAATCGTGCCGGTGATTCCGTCGATGTGCCTTTCCGAGGAGGGCGAGAAGCTCAACGTCAATGCCGACACGGCCGCCACCGCCGTTGCCCAGGCGCTGGAGGCCGAGAAGCTGGTCTTTCTCAGCGACGTCAACGGGGTTCGCCGCCGCAAGGAGGAGCCCGACTCGCTGGTCCACTCCCTCACCGCGGAAGAGGCCCGCGCGATGATCGCAACCGGGGCGGTCGACGCCGGCATGGTTCCCAAAGTAGAGGCTTGCCTGGAGACCCTTCAAAAGGGGGTCCGCAAGGTCCATATCATCGACGGTCGCTTGCGACACTCGTTGCTGCTGGAGGTTTATACGAGCAGTGGGGTGGGGACGGAGATTGTGGAGGATAGTAGGCAGGAGGGAGTAGGGGGCGGCCGATAAATGACTTCCTGATTTCCAGTTGGTGCGGCAGTTGTACTGCCGCACCTGGATTGGGCAGCAGTGCAACTGCTGCCCCAACGGAGGTCGGGCCGATGGATTGTTGGCTTTGGAACCCGAACCTCAGACGCCAAACCGCTGTCTAGCCGTTTTTCCGCACGTTTTCTCAAGAGCCAAGGAGCAACACGCATGGCTTCCGACGGTCCCCTGAGTTCTCGGGAAACCATGGAGCTGTTCAGCAAGTACGTCGTTCCCAACTACGGCCGGTTTCCCGTCTCGCTGGTCCGGGGCGAAGGGGCCTGGGTTTGGGACAGCGAAGGAAACCGTTATCTCGACCTGTTCCCCGGCTGGGGGTGCAACCTGTTGGGGCACTGTCCGGCCCCCGTCGTCGAGGCGGTTCGCGATCAGGTGGAAACGCTGATTCACGTGCCTAACACCTGGTACATGGAGGCGCAGGGCAGATGGGCCGAAGCACTGAGCAAACGGAGCTTTGGCGGCCAGGCGTTCTTCTGCAACTCGGGCACCGAGGCGAACGAGGCGGCCATCAAGCTGGTCCGGCTGCACACGCCCAAGAACCGCTACAAGATCATCACCTTTGAAGGGGGCTTCCACGGGCGAACGCTCGGGTCGACCGCCGCCACGGCGCAGCCGAAGTATCACGAGGGCCTGGGGCCGCTGATGGCCGGTTTTGTTTATGCCCCCTACGGCGACCTGGAAGCCGTGGCCAAGCTGATCGACGACGAAACGGCCGGCATTCTGGTCGAGCCGATCCAGGGCGAAGGGGGCATCCGGATCCCGCCCGACGGCTTCCTGGCCGGGCTGCGGCGACTGGCCGATGAGAACGACCTCCTCCTGGTCTTCGACGAGGTTCAAACCGGCATGGGGCGCACCGGCGATTGGTTCGCCTACCAGAGGGCCGGCGTGGTGCCCGACGTGATGACCCTGGCCAAGGCGATCTGCGGCGGGCTGACCGGGGCGGCCCTGCTGACCACGCCCGAGATTGCCCCCAGTCTGCGCCCCGGGATGCACGCTGCCACGTTCGGCGGCAATCCGATCGCCGCCCGGGCCGGAATCGCAACCATCGAGATGATCGAGAACGAGGGCCTCCTGGAGAAGGCGGAGCGGCTGGGCCAAGTTTTTCGCGAGCGGCTTGAGACGCTTCGGCAGGAGTGCGACCTGGTGCGCGAGGTCCGCGTCGTCGGGCTGATGATTGGCATCGAGCTGGCGATCGAGGGCGGGCCGACGGTGAAGGCCGCGATGGAGCGGAAATTGCTGGTCAACTGCACGCAACAGACCGTCGTGCGGCTGCTCCCCCCCATGACGCTCACCGAAGCCGAGGCCCACCAGGGCTGCGATATCCTGGCCGAAGTCATCAAGGAGCAGGCGGTGAATAACAAGTGAGGAAGGATGAAGGATGAAGGATGAATGAAAGACGTGGGATCGGGAGTGAGCTTGTTCCCCCGTGCTGATCCGGTTTGCGAGGGTCGTTTTCGACTTTCTCAATTCATCATTCATCATTCCTCGTTCATCATTTCCCTTGAGGAGCGACGGGATGACGCGACATCTAATCACGCTGGGCAACCTGACGTCGGTGGAGATCGAGCGGATCTTCTCGATCACCGAAGACCTCAAGATCAAGTTCCTCAAAGGGCTCCGCGAGCCCCTCTTGCCCGGCCGCGCAATGGCCATGCTCTTCGAGAAGCCGTCGCTGAGGACCCGCGTCAGCTTCGAGGCGGGCATGATCCACCTGGGCGGAAGCACGATGTTCTTGGGCAACGACGTCGGTTTCGGGCACCGCGAGAGCGTCTGCGATTTCGGACGGGTGCTCAGCCAGTACGTCGACGTGATCGTCGTTCGCGCCAAAGAGCACGAGACGGTCGTCCGCCTGGCGGAGCACTGCAGTTGCCCCGTGATCAACGGCCTGACCGATCTGGCCCACCCCTGCCAGGCCATGGCCGATCTGTTCACCATCCGCGAGCTGGCCGGACCGCTCAAGGGCCACACGCTGGCCTGGGTCGGCGACGGCAACAACGTCGCCCGAAGCCTGGCCCGCGGCTGCGGCAGGCTCGGAATGCGGTTTGCGATGGCCACGCCCGAGCCCTACCGGTTCGACGTCGAGTTCCTCGCGCTTCTAAAGCGCGAGTCGCCGGACCTGGAAATAACGGTCACCACCGACCCGGCCGAGGCGGTTCGCGATGCGGTGGCCGTGTACACCGACGTTTGGGCGAGCATGGGTCAGGAGGGCGAGCAAGACCGACGGCGGCGCGACTTCCAGCCCTACCAGGTCAACGCGGAGCTGATGTCGCACACGCAAAAGGGCGCGGTCTTCATGCACTGCCTTCCCGCCCGGCGGGGTGAGGAAGTCACCGACGAAGTGATCGACGGCCCGCAAAGCGTCGTCGTCCAGCAGGCGGCCAATCGAATGCACGTTCAAAAGGGCATCCTCACCTGGCTTCTGGGAACGCAATCGTGACGGAGAGCACGTACGCGGCGGCCGAAGAGCAACTCAGGGACTGAGCAATTTGGGGACTGTCCCCTTCCCAAACCGGGAAGTCATCTGTCGGCCGCCCCCAAGTCCCTTGCCCCTCGGTCCCAAGCCTGCTCTATTACCCGTGGTGTTCTTCCAGTCTTCCCACGCCAACCGCGAGAAGGAGACCCTGCCATGACGAAAATGAATCGCCGACAGATGTTGTATAGCACCGGCGTTGCCGCCACGTACGCGGCGGTTGGAATGGGCCGAAGGGCCTCGGCCGCTCCAAGGGCCGAGATTCGCCAGACGAAGGTCATCAGCCACCAACCGAATCTCTACCACGGCTGGCCTACGCTCGCGCGCCGACGCAACGGGCAGTTGCTCCTGGTCTGGTCCGGCGGGCGCGAGGAGCACGTGTGTCCCTTTGGCCGCGTGGAGTTGATGCGGTCGGACGACGGCGGCGAAACTTGGAGCTGGCCGCGCGTGGTGATGGACGGCCCCATCGACGACCGCGACGCCGGCGTGCTGGAAACCGCCCGGGGCACGATCCTGATCACCACGTTCACGTCGCTCGCCTACGAGTCGGGCCTGGCGAAGGCCGAGAAAATCGAGCCCGGCCAGCCCGGGGCCTGGAGCGAGGAGAAGCTCACGAGTTGGCGGGCGGCGCACCACCGGGTGTCGGCCGAGGATCGCCAGGCCGCGCTGAGCGTCTGGATGATCCGCTCGACCGACGGCGGCGTCACCTTCTCCGGACGGTTTTTCTGCCAGGTCGATAGCCCCCACGGGCCCGTGCAGCTATCTGACGGGCGCCTGCTCTATGCGGGCAAGGAGCTGTGGCAGGGAGAACGCCGCGTCGGCGTGTGCGAGTCGGCCGACGACGGCCAGACCTGGCAGTGGCTCGCCGAAGTGCCCACCCGGGAAGGCGACAACTCCAGCAACTACCACGAACTCCACGCCGTGGAAGCCGCCGACGGACGGCTCGTGGTCCAGATCCGCAACCACAACAAGGCCAACGCCGGCGAAACCCTCCAGACCGAATCGACCGACGGCGGCAAGACCTGGTCGACCCCGCACGAGATCGGCGTCTGGGGCCTGCCGTCGCATCTGTTGCGGCTCAACGACGACCGGCTCCTGATGACGTACGGTCACCGCCGCGCGCCGCTGGGCAACCAGGCCCGCGTCAGCGAAGACAATGGCCAAAGCTGGTCCGAGGCGATCGTCGTTTCCGGCGACGGCGTGTCGGGCGATCTCGGCTACCCATCCACGGTCCAGCTCGACGACGGTTCACTCGTGACGGTCTGGTACGAGAACATGGCCGATTCACCCCGCGCCGTGCTGCGGCAAGCGCAGTGGTCGCTCGAAAGCTGAAGAGACGAGAGAGCAGAGTCGAGAGTCGAGAGACCAGAGGCGAGGGGTGAGAGGTGAGAGGTGAGGGGTGAGAGGTGAGAGACTCGGGTTGCTGCTTGGCTCCCGGGATTTCCTGCAAAACGCCCGCCGACTGCGTTCGGCGGGGACTGCACCGCTCGGGAACACCCCACCGGGAAACACCACACAGGGGAATGCCCCACGGAGGACACCCGTGCAAGAAGCCATCGAGGCCTACTGCCGCGGCACCACCTGCTGGGTTAAGAGGAAGCTCGATCAGGCGATCGTCGAATTCAGCGAGGCCGTGCGCCTCGACCCCGAATACGCCCGGGCCTATTGCAACCGGGGAACCGTCTACTGTGAGATGGGCGATCTCGATGCGGCGATCGCCGATCTTGACGAAGCGATCCGCCTCAACCCAACCTACGCCCGGGCCTACAACAATCGCGGGGTCGTCCGCAAGATGCAGAGGGATCTCGACAGGGCGATCGCCGACTACACCGAGGCCATCCGCATCGATCCCGCGTATGCCGATGCCTTCCAGAACCGCAGCGCCGCCTACGCGCAACAGGGCCAAGTGACCGAGGCCCGAGCCGACCTGGCCATGCTCAAGCGGATCCGGTCAGATCGCGTGCAGTGAGCCCCGCTGCACCAGCTCCAGCCGGCCGCGGGAGAATCGCATCTGAAGGTCACGGGCAACGTCGGGACGAGGCTCGCCCTCGTGTTCCAGAAACACCGCCTGCCAGGTTCCGACCAGGTCTTCCCTGGCCAGGATGTCGTCCGAAGCGGGAACGGCCATGGGCGGCTTGCCCGGTCGTTCGATGACCACGTACCGCTGGGGCTCTTCTTGGTGAATTCCCGCCTGGATTTGGCCGGCATCGGTCCAGGTGACGAGCGGCAGAAGGGCCACGAAAGGGTGCAGGCAACTCATGAGACGGCTCCTCTTTCTTAAGCGGCGCGATCAGGGCGACAGGTCGAGGGACGGAGAGCGAAACGCGGGTTTCCTTCTTGGCACGGCCTCGGATGAGTGCTTCGATCACCGTCTCCAATTCTGGTCACCCGAACGCCCGCTGTCAACTCCGTTGAAGCAGGGACCGACGCTAGACACCGTTCTTCTTTCTCAACCGCTCGCGAAAACGCTCCAGGTCGATCACCGCGCGGACGTGCTTACCCCGGGCGACCAGCTCGTGGCTGTCGCGGGCCTCGAAGTCGAGCCTGATCCGCTTGCCCTCCACGGCGGTGACAAGGGCGAAGGCCACGATCGTGTCGCCGGCCGGGGTCGGGGCCAGGTGCTCGAACTCGAAGCCGACGCCGACCGACGCCTCGCCCGGGTCAAGATGCGGCCGGATCGCCTCGTAAGACGCGATCTCCATCACGTCCAGAAGCCACGGCGTGGCCAGCACCGGCGGCATGCCGGCCCTCTGGAAACTGACCAGGTCCTCCGTCACCACGCGATGCCGCGCTTCCCCGGTAACACCGGGCACCAACGTCTCTTTCATGTGGTTCTCCGTTCATTGGGCGGCGTTGCTGTTGGAGCAGCCGTTGAATCACGAAACGCCGTCCAGCCGCGATTTTCCCTTGGGGAGATCGAAGCAGACGATCAGCCCGGCCTCATCGCGGGTCCACGTGCCCGGGGCCAGGTCGAGCGGCCCGAGGACTTCCTTAAGCGGCTGCGGCTTGTCGGCCAGCGAGAGCTTCGGAACGGCGTCTTTTCGGGCGGTGACCGCCAACGTGAACCGCGGGCTGGCAAAGGGGGCGTCGAGCGTGACAGCGTCGGATTGTCTCTCGATCCGAGTCAGCTCCTTGGCCGCCCAATAGCGGGCGATTTCGCTCAGCTTCATCCAGACGAGGTTGTCGTACTTTGCTTCCAGCCGGCGGACGGCCTCTTGGAAGATGTTGAAGCCCAACTCCTCGCCGCCAAAATAGATGCCCGGCCAATGGCAGACCATGATCGCCGGCTCGCCGCGGTCGATCACGTCGACCATGCGTCCCTGGCCAAGGTCCTCAGTGATAAAGCGGTCGACGGAGCCGGGCGTCATCCCGTCCCAGCCGCCGAACCAGTCGCCGGTCGAGCCGATGATCGACACGACGCATCTCGGGTTGGCCCCTTCCAGCCCGGAAGCATACTCGACCCGCGGGGCCACGCTGCGATCATCCGTATAGAGATGCCGGAAGTAATGCGGAATCTCCGCCTGAAACACGTCGCGGCACGACTCGAGCGTCGCCTGGGCCAGCTCGGGCAGCACGCGGTTGCCGAACCCGCCCGGCGTGGTGATCCCCTCGCACGGCAGGCCGACGTTCTTGAGGATCTTGAGGGCGTAGCTCATGTACTCGGCCAGCTCGTCGACCGATTTGCCGTCGGTCCAGCGCCAGTTCTCCATGGTCTCGGCGCTCCGCTCCTCGTACGGACGCCCGGTCTTCGTGTCGATCACCCGGGTGTGGGAGACCATCTCGGGGTGGATGTCCCAGTCGGGCAACATCAAAGTGCGGACCAGGTCGAGACTCTCGGCCAGCTCCCGGTGCGACCAGCCGGGCAGGAACCGATCGAGCCAACCGACGCAGGCCGGATAGGGCACCACGCTGTACTTGCCCTTCACCCCATGCTCGTGGCACCAGTGGCCGAACTTTCGGACGAAGGCGTCGGGGATTTCCCGCGGCGTCTCTTGCCAGGGCTTTTTGTAGTCCTCGCGCTCGGGCCAAACCTCGGCGAACTGGGGCATGCCGAAGTGGGCCAGGTTCACCAGGCAGGTCGAATCGTCGATGATCAGCGAGACGGGCACCCGCGCGGCCGGGTTGAGCACGCGCACGTGCTCGTCGCGCCGCGGCCGCTCGCCCGGAATCTGGGCCAGGGCTTCCGCCGCCGAGCCGAATCCGGCCGCCGCCACACCCGCCGCACCGGCCCTCAAGAAATCGCGTCGTGTTCCGCACCACATGGCAGAAGCCCTTTCGATTCGGTTCTAAGGAGCGGCCGGAGAATAACTCGGGGACTGTCCCGATTTTCCCGCAGGGAAAATGGGACTGTCCC
>JBDRTC010001028.1:0-5112 GCA_043824335.1 Planctomycetota bacterium
TCCACAACGTGCTGTTCGAGGACACGGAGAACTCCTACAACAACTGGCGCGGGGAATGGGGTGAATACGACTCGTGGTCAGTCGGCGGCACGAAGTTTCTCGTCATTATCGTGCGTGGCCGCGGGCAACTGGCTGACCGAACCGCTGCAAGTACGTATCTCGGGAACGAGCCTCGGCCAGAGGCTCTCGGCCAAATTGGTGTTCGGAGTGGCCCGAGATTCGAAGGTCTGATGGAACAGCCAAGTTGAGCTGAGTAGAATCAATGCGTGGCGGGTGAGGCTTGGATGCTTCTTGGAAGAAGGAAGGCGGGAAGGCGATTTCTCATGAGAATCTGTCCTTGTGTCAACATGGCCCTTTCCGTAGCGGCTGTCCTTGGGCTGTTGGGGGCGGTGCCGGCCGTGGGGGCTGAGCTTGTGGCCCATTGGAGATTTGACGAGGACATCCAAGATGTGTTCGGGGCGACAACAAAAGCTCATGCCGGCGCGGCGATCACCCGCTCGGACGCCCGGGTCGGCCCGGGGTGCCTGTCACTTGAAAACAGCTATCTTGTCGTCGATCCGAGCCCCAGCCTTGACACGCCGGAGTTCACGATGACGTTTTGGATTTACTATGACTCCAGTTACCAGAAACGCACCTTGCGGCAGACCGGCCGCGCGGACGATCGCTTCGAAACAGGCTACGACGGTGACCAATTGCTGTTGTACGTCAAGGGGCAAACGCCGTCCTGGATCGCTCTGTACCGGCGTGTCAAAATGAACGAGTGGGCCCATTACGCCTATGTCTACACGGGCGGAAAACTAACGGCCTACGAGGACGCCGGTGATGAGCGTGACTAGACGGGCCCTCCGCTGGAGGGTAATGTAGGTATCGGGCGCTCCGTTTTTCGCCCGCCCGACGCTACGCTTTCTGTCCGCCCTTTACAGGTAGCACGGACGAATGAACATAGGGGCGATTCTACGCCCACGAAAGGCTCATTCAATCCCAAAGGTCTTCACTAAAACGCCTATCAAACTCCTCGCCGATCGAAAACCGGATCCACACCCTCACCACCCTCCGCCAAGCTCTCCAGCTTCGCGACAAATCACCAAAAACTCGCCCGGAACTCGGCACGAAAATTCCCAAAAAACCAATTTCGCCGTACCACTGTGGAACTTCGGCTAGAGCGTCCACCCCTTACGGTACTCGCGGTGGAGGTGGCGGTTTGCTTCGGGGGCGTTGGGGATTTGGCCGGTGAGGGGGTCGTACTCGAAGGGGCGGCCGATGAGGACGGCGGCATTGCCGAGTTGGATGAGCTCGGCCAGCGGGCCGCCGACGGCAAAGGGGGAGAACGTCTGGCCGCGGCCCTTCGAGGCGTCGATCCATTCGGCATGATGGTTGGCGGGCCGGGGTAACGTCGGGGCGGGCCCCTCGAAGCCCTCGAACTGTTTCTTGGGCAACAGCTCGTATCGGGTGTTCCAGGGGCAGGAGGAGAAGATCGCGCCGGTCGAGCCGGAGAGGAGCGCGCCCCAGTCGGTCATCGGCTCGCCCCGCATCAATTCCTCGGAGGGTTTTTTGCCCCCGGTGTGGAAGGTGAGCTTGACCGGCGGCAACTCGCCTCGGGCGGGGAGATCGTAGTGGATTTGCATCCAACGGGGATAGCCCTCGGCGTCGACTTCCGAGGCCTCGGCCTTGACGCCGATCACGGCGCGCGGAGTGGCCGGGTGAGGGTTCCACAGCTCGTCGAGCCGGAGCCCTCGAAAGACCATGTTGACGGTGTGGCAGCCCATGTCGCCCATGCCGCCGCTACCAAACGCCCGCCAGCTTCGCCACGTGGCCGGGAGATACGCCGGGTGGTAGGGGCGCTCCGGGGCCGGGCCGAGCCAGAGGTCCCAGGCCACATCGGGCGGGACGGGCGGCTCGTCCTGCGGCCGCACCATGGGGCCGTTGCCGCCGCCGAACCAGACGTGGGCCTCGCGGACCTCGCCGACCGTGCCCGCGAAGGCCAGCTCGACCGACCGGCGCAGCCCCTCGGAGGCCGAGCCCTGGTTGCCCATTTGGGTGACGACGCCGTGTTTGGCCGCCGTCTCGCGCATCACGCGGGTCTCGAAGACGGTCCGCGCCAGCGGCTTTTCGCAGTAGACGTGCTTGCCGAGCTTCATCGCCGCGACGGCCGCCACGGCGTGGGTGTGGTCGGGCGTGCTCACCACGACGGCGTCGATCTGGCCGTGCATCTCGTCGAGCATGCGGCGGAAGTCCTGGAATCGCTTGGCCTGGGGATGGGCCTCGAAGCTCTTGGCGGCGTGGCTCTCGTGGACGTCGCACAAGGCCACGACCGCCTCGCCCGACACGTTGGCGACGTTCCCCCTTCCCATCCCGCCAATGCCCACGGCGGCGATATTCAGCTTGTCGTTCGCCTGATAGCCGAAGGCCGTCTTGCCGCCGCGCACGAGGAGCACGCCTGAGACCCCGAAGAGGGAGCTTTTGAGAAAGCCGCGCCGGGTGGTGGGGGATTTCATGGACTGGCCTCCTGGGAAAGGGTGGGCTGGGGATTAGGGTGTTTTGGCTGTCCGGGTTCAGGGTTCAGGGTTCAGGGTTCGGGGTTCAGGACTTTGGTTCCGACCTCCGATGCACGGACAGGGTGGCACTGGCGTCTCGCCAGTGCTCAGCGGGAATCGGCCCTCTCAAAAAAGTCCGCCGGCAGGCCGTCGACCCTCGGTAGTCGGGCATTCTGCTCGGGTGGTTCGGTCGCGTAGAACCGGGCACTCGACCAGAACCACTCAGGCACCGAGCGACACAGCCCACGCTGAACCGGGTTGTTATGAATGTAGTCGATCGAACCCAAAACGGAATCCTCGTGCTGGAGATTCCGGTCGTAGCCGGGCCCTTCCTGCCAGAATCGGAACACGTTCTTGCCCGGCCGCTCTTGCATCGTGAGCTTCTCGATAAGCCGACTCTGCCCCGTGACAAGGTCTCGCTTGACTTCGACCGACGTGGGACGTTTCACAGCCGCCACAAACGCCCCGATGTTCGGGTCATCGCTTTCCGGCAGAACCAGAAGATGAACGTGCTCCGGCATGAACACGAAGGCTACGAGCCGAAAGCGATGTTTGCGACACGCGTCTTCGACCTTCGTGCCCAGGTAGCCCCGCCAGGTGTCATTGGTGAGCAAAGACAACCGACGATAGCACGAGAACGTCAGCTCGTGGGCATCGCCCGGCTCGTGGTAGTGCTTCACGCGTTTTCGCGTTCCGGCCATTGCTTCAACCTGCCACACTGCTTCGGCACTGGCGAGACGCCAGTGGCACCCAATACGGGCTCCAACCTTGTGGCCGTGGACGAATCATTGCGAGAACCGGATCGAATACAGATCGGCGTCGCGGAGGACGAAGCGGAGACGGACCGGCTTTCCTGCAAGCGGGCCAACGTCGTCGCCGCCTTTCCAGCGAACGGTGTGCTCGATGCGGTCGCCGATGATCTCCGGGCAATCGGCCAGGGCGAAGCCGTCGACGGGCTGGCCGTCGGGCGTTTGGATTTCCACGTGGATGCCGCCGCCCGCGGAAGTGGCAGCGTTGATCGAGAGCCGGTTCCCCAAGAACACCATGGGCCGGGTGATCATCTCTCCGCCCGAGTACGGGGCGCCCACCGAAACGAAGCCGTCGGGGCGCAGCGTGTAGCGCCGCAGGTGGCAGCTTGGGTAGCCGGAGTTGTGCTTGATGTAGATGGAAAGCTCCTCGTCGCCGGTTTGGACGATGCCCCGGGCCGCGTAGTTCGCCCTCGACGTCCAGTTGCGCAGATCGAGCCCGGGACGGACGAACGCCTCGAGGAACGTGCGCTTAAACTCCGCCCCGCCGCGGGTTGAAGCGAGAAGCACGTCGGTGCAGTCATTGGCGTAATCCCACTGGGTGGGCGTTCCGATCCGGCGGGCCTCCTCCTCGGTCACCACCCGGCGCCCGGGAAAGAACCGCGTGGGCATTCCCAGGTAGATGTGCGGGGCGCGGAAGTACGCGTCGATCTGGTTCGTGTAGAGGTGTTCGCGCGGCTTGCCGTCGAGATCGAGGTTGATCGGGTCGGTCCAGTGGAGGAAGTCTTGGGAAGTCGTCCGGGCGATCCACCGTTTCCCCTCGATGAAGACGCGAAAGTAGCAGACGTATTGCCCTTCGCTTACCGACCAGAAGGCGTTGTTCTGCGAGTCGAACGCCCCCTTGGTGATGACCGGCTCCTTCTGGAGCTCGTTCCAGCGAAGTCCGTCGGGCGACGTGAAGGCGATCAGCCCGGGGGCCCCGGTTCCGCCGAGGGCCTTGTAGCGCTGGTCGGCCGGGGCGTTGGGGTTGGCGTCGAGAAAGGGGGCGAAGTTGTGGCAGCCGCGGTGCCGCGCCAGCACGACGTTGTTCTCCTTCGTGCCCTGGACCTCGAACAGGCCCAGCTTCGGCTTGGTCCACTGAATCCCGTCCGGACTTTCGGCGACGCAGGTGACCTCCGTATCGAGCGTGTGACTCGGCGCGGGCATTCCCCGGTAGTAGAGGCGGAACACGTCGCCGGCCTTCAAGATCGTTGTGTAGCCGCTGTAGAGGCCCTCCCAGGGCGCGTCGAAGCGGAGCACGATCTCGCGCGGCTCGGGCGAGTTGAGCTCGAGCCGAGCGCCTTCGAGCCGGTCGATCAGGCGCTCGTCGACGAACAGCTCCCGCCGATCGCCGACGTCGATCGGATCGTCGGCCTCCGCCTGGAGTCCCAGGGTCGACAAGAGAACGAAACAGCTCAACACGGGGAGCATCGACTCAGACATGGCTCGTCCCTTTCTCGAATCGCGACTGGTTCATCCGCCACCAGCTTACCCTCTCTGTAGCCTCGTGGCCAGCCGCAATTCGGCGTCCTATTGACACGGCCGTGGGAGCCCGGAGAATCGGTAATTGGGCTTTGAGCGTCGCATCCCAGAACCCGGGGCTCATCCATGAACAACACGGGGCACAAGGGACCGCTGATCGTCATGATCAGCAGCACGGCCCGCGACCTGCCGGACCACCGCGAGCGCGCGATGGACGTCTGTCTACGGCTGGGTAAGTGGCCCAAGATGATGGAACACCTCCCGGCACTCGACGCCGACGCAGTCAAGGCGTCGCTCGACATGGTCAACGA
>JBDRTC010001029.1:0-15192 GCA_043824335.1 Planctomycetota bacterium
GCCTCCCAGACTGCCGTCGCCGGAGCTTCAAGCGACACGGCCTCTACGTCATTCCTGCAAGGCCTTGGCGAAGAGGCCGCCGCGGCGAAGGAGACTCCACCGCCGGTTCTCCAGGATGCCGTCTCCTCTCGGGCGGAGCCCAAAAGCGGCGAGAGCCTGTGGAAGAAAGTCGTTCCCTTTGACTCCCGCCAGATGGCCCTTTTCGCAGTTATCGCCGCTGGGATAGCATTCCCGGCGGCGCTGCTCGGCGTGGCCATTCGCATGAAGACGCCATACGGCACGCTAGTCCTGGAGATCAGCGAGCCGGGTGCATTGGTCGAGGTCTTCGACGAGGAAGACAAGGTAGAGATCACTCGACGCAACGAGAAAGGGAAGCTTTCCATCTCGGTTGACCCCGGCACGTATCGGCTCAAGGTCGAGAAAGATGGATTCCAACTCTATACGTACGGCTTCACTATTGAGAAAGGCGGCACCACGAGCATCCGCGCTCGACTCGAGCCGTTGCCGGAAGCGGCCACGTCGAAGGCCGAGCAGCCCGAGCCCGGTTTTGTGAGCCTGTTCGACGGCAAGACGCTTAACGGCTGGCAGGGATCAACGGAGCACTATTTCGTAGAAGAGGGAAAGCTGGTTTCCGACCTCGGGGATCAGATGGACCCAGATCAGGATGAGGGGAACCTGTTCAGCATCCAGGAGTACGGGGACTTCGTCCTTCGTTTGGAGTTTCGTCTGGAGCCAGGGGCAAATAGCGGTGTGTTGATACGATCGCCACAGCAGGGGCGCCTGGCCTACACGGGCATGGAAATCCAGATCCTGGACGATTCGCACCCTCCCTTTGCTGCGCTTGAACACACGAGGCCCTGGGCACTTACCGGCGCAGTGTTCGGCGTGGTGGCACCGAAACTTGGCCACTTGAAGCCGGCAGGCCAATGGAACAGCATGGAGATTCTCTGCCAAGGGCCAGAGGTAAAGATCACGTTGAATGGGGTAAGGGTTGTTGACGCCGCCTTGGACGAGATTGCCTCCCGCACGACGCCCGATGGTCAAGACCATCCTGGACTGTTGCGAAAGAGCGGCTACATTGGCTTCTATGGCTACCTCGGCCGCGGGCGTGTCGAATACCGCAACATTCGGATCAACGATGCGAACCATAACGCTGTTCAAACCACCCCGCGGCAGGGAACAAGGTAGAGGCAGAAATGGGAGACGACCTTCCATGGACGAGGATTCGCTCAAATCACGGATCAGCAGGATCTCCACGGTCTGGACGATGCTGGCCGATGCCCACCAAGCTCCGGACACAGAAGCCAGGGCCGCCCGTTTGGCCTTCATCCGGCGCTACCAGGGCGCCGCATACCGCTACCTGCTGGGCGCCACCCGGGACCCCGATGCGGCGGACGAGCTGTTTCAGGAATTTGCCCTCCGCTTCGTGCAGGGGGCGTTTCGGGGTGCCGATCCGAAACGGGGCCGCTTGGCCGCAAATACCCTGACTCGTCCTAGCTTTCTGTCGGATCCCGGAGAAACGATCGGTCACAGTCGCCCACAGGGCAGTACAAGGATATGTCCACGGCAAGGATCTTTCTGCGAGGACGAGACCCCGTTGTGTTGTTGACGCAACGTCGCTCTCGGCCAGACAACCCAGCCGTTTGGCACGGCAGATGCACGGCCGCCGCACCGTTCGATGCACCGACCAAGCAGGGGGTAAACCCTAACCATTGAAATTGGGGGTACAGGCCATGTTGAGGAATCCCTTCTCACGTCGTCGATCCCGGTCCTCCACCCGCCGCCAGCCACAGCTTGGCCTCGAAGCCCAGGTTCGCCCCGTTTCCCGACTTCTTCGCTGCTTTCTTCTTCGCCACGGGTCTTGGTCCCTCAGGTCTTGTCGTTACAGCGTGCCCGGCAGGGCACCGGGAAGCAGCCCCAAGCGGCCGGAACCGCAATACGGGCGGAGTCGCCCCCAATTGGGAAAAAGGCGAGCGCGGAGATTCAGTTTAACCGTCCCGTGGGGTGCCCACAATCGCCCGGAGCCCCTCTGGCGGGGGAGCGGGCGGATTGCCGACCAGGGCGTGGGTGGCGGTGGGCAGGCGCGGCGAGGGCCTGTCGGCCACTTGACGCTGGTGAGAGCACGACCTGGGAGGTTTTGGCAGGTGGGCGATCGGAGTCGAGATCGACGGGGAGAAGTGTCGGGGACCCGCCAAGCGAATAACGAACTCGTGGCGCTTTGTCACCCCCTCCGCGCGGCCTTCTCCCGCATGTACTCGACGTCCTCGCCTACGTTGGCGTAGACCTTGGCCAACATGGACGTGTCGGAGTGGCCGAGCAGATGGGCCAGCGTGATCGGATCGACCCTGTTTTGGAGCTGGTGGGTGGCGTAGGAATGGCGCAGAGCGTACAGGCAGAACTGTTCCCCGAGCTGTGCCCGAACGCGGGCGAAGGTGCAGTTTACCGACCCGGGCGTCCATGGGCGGCCCTCTGTGTTGCGGAAGATTGGGCCCACGGGGTGGGCATCGGCGTTTCTGAGCACGATCTTGAGGGTCTCGGGCGGAAGGTAGATGATTCGCGGCTGCCGTTTTCCCTTCGCCTCGGCGGGCGGGAGGATCGCTCGCCCATTGGCCCCGTCCAGGTGCCGGGCCTCGATCCGGACCGCTTCTTGCGGTCTGGCACCGGTGTACCAGACAAACTGGGCCAGGTCCTTGAAGCGATCATTGGGGACGCACCCCAGGACGCGTGCAAACTCTTCTTCAGAGAGGATCCTGTGCCGCGGCTGGACTGGAGGGCTCCTGAGCCCCTTGAGCGGGCTGGTGTCGAGATACCCCTGCTCGATCGCCCAGTTATAGAGACGCTTGATTGCTCGAACGCCCCGGGCCTTCTGGGCAGCACTCCGGTTGTGCGCATCGAAGACGCGCTCGATATGGTACGGCCTCAATTCGTCGGCCCACATCCACCGTACCTTTGGCAGGACACGAGCAAACTCCTCCTCATACCATTCGCGGGTTCGCGGGGCTCGATGTTGCTCCATCCAGTCGAGAAAGTGCTTTTCCAGTTCGGCAATGGTGCCGGTGGGAGGCGTACGTTTGGGAGGTGTGGCCAAGATCTCGTGGAAGCGGCGAGTGGCCTCCTGCTTGTCCGGTCCGAGGCGGTGCCGCACCCCGTCGATCGTGCAATACCATTCCTTGCGAGCTTTCCAGTACCAGGGTTTGGGCGGTCGGGGCATGGCTTCTTGGCCTCTGTTTCGTATCAGAGTTTCGTATCAGACGCGATGTCAGATCACGTAACTCCAAATATAGCAAAGAGTCAGGGTTTGTCAAGGGGCCGCTGCTTAAGCGGATTCTCGCCTGGCAGAAGGTCCTTTACACGGAGCAGTCGCTCCCCGTGTGGCTGCGGGACTCGCTGGTCAACAACCTGCACTTGATCGCCGAGGACGGCATGTGGGCCGCGAAGCGGGCGCCGCTCCCCGAATGGGTGCGCGAGGCGGACGGCCTGTTCGGGATGAACGAATGTCCCCGCGGCTGCCCGCAAATCGAATGCATCCCCTGCTCGTTCTACGGCAATCAGCCGCTGGTCTATTTCTTCCCCGCGTTGGCGCTTTCGACCTTGCGAGGCTACAAGGGCTATCAGTACCCCGACGGCGCGGCAGTCTGGATTTTCGGCGGATGCACGGGCCAAACGCCCCCGATCGACTTTGCCAACCCGACCAAAGGCTACCAGTGGGCGACCAACGGCATCTCGCTGGCCGCCATGGTCGACCGGTACTACCTCTGTCACGGCGACAGGGAGCCGGGCTTTGTCGCGGAGTTCCATCCGATGGTCAAGTCGAACATGATCTACACGGTGAATCTGCGGCCCGAGTACCCGATCGGCGACCGCATCATCGCCATGCCCACGGGCAATGAAGGGACCGAGTGGTTCGAGGCCCCGGAGCCCGGCTGGCGGGGCATGACGGCCCACGTGGGCGGCCTGCACCTGGCTCAGCTCCGAATCGCCGAGCGAATGGCCAGGCTCGTCGGCGACCAAGAATTCGCCGGGCAATGTGCCGAGTGGATCACCGCGGGCAGCGAAAGCATGGAAAAGAAGCTCTGGGCCGGCACCTACTAACTGAACTACTGGGAGCCGGAGACCGGGAGCAAATCCGACCTCGTGTTCGGCTACCAACTCGACGGCGAGTGGATCACCGACCACCACGGCCTGGAGAGTGCCCTGCCGGCCGATCGCGTCAATACCGTGCTGGAGACCGTCAAACGGTGCAACGTGGCGGTCACGAAATACGGGGCCGTCAACTACACCAGTCCCGACGGAACTCCGGCCCAGGTCAAAGGTTACGGAACCTACTCCTATTTCCCGCCCGAGGCGCTGATGCTGGCCATGACCTACATGTACAACGGCCAGCGGGAGTTCGGCCTCGAGCTGGCCCACAAGGTCTGGCACAACATCTTCTGCCTCCAGGGCTACACCTGGGACATGCCCAACATCATGCGGGGCGACGTCGACACGGGCGAGCGGACCTTTGGCAACGACTACTACCAGGACATGATGCTCTGGTCGCTTCCGGCGGCGATCGAAGGCAAGGACTTCGGCGCGCCGGCGAAGCCCGGCGGCCTGGTCGACCGCGTGATCCGGGCGGCGCGAGGACGATAGGCCGTTGAAGAAATCCCGTCAAAAGAGACTGTAGCACGAAAGTCGGGCTCCCCACCGAGCCAAGCTCGGTAGGGGCTCGAAGAATCGCCCGATTTCCGTCCTGGCGTTTCCGTCAGAACGGGATGTCGTCGTCCGTCGGTGGATCGTCGGACGGGTTCTCCTTGCGGCGTTCGTACTCTTCAAACTCCCGATCGAACTCGGCCTCGCACGCTTCGCAGAAATCCGACGTCGAGAAGCACTGCACCCATTGCGTGTTGCGAAGCTCGGGATAGGCCCGCTCCTCCGGGCAGATTTCTTCGACCAAGAGCCGGTAGGCTTCCCGCGGCGTGAAGTGCTCGCAGATGTCCAGGGCAACGCCAAACAGGGCCAGCTCGGCCAGAAGCGCCTTGAGCGCCTCTTCGGCCTCCTCGTCGCCGAGCCGGTCGGGCCGGGGTAGACGCACCGGGTCGTCGAAGATGGTCACCAGCGGCTCGCCGGGACTGTTCTCGATCAGGTCGTCCATCAGCTCCAATTCGCGGAGGGCTTGCGACTTCTCTTCGTCGTCCTCCAGCGCCCGATCGATCTGGTAGGCCTCCGCGTCGAACTGGCGCTCGAGATCCTTGGGGAAGAGCCCGTAGGGATCGTTTTCCTCTTCGTCCGGTTCCTCCTCGCCGGCGGCCTCGGGAAGATCGTCGTTGATTTCGGCCCCGGACTGGTCGTTGGCGAGAATCGGCCCGGCAGCCGGGCCGGTCGTGCTCTGCGTGGGGTCGGCCGTCTGCTCGGCTTGCGTCTGGGGCGCCAGTTCGCCCGTCGAAACACCGGCCGGCTCGACAAATTCCACAAACTCGATCTTCGGATCGGCCAGCTCGATCACCACCCGGCCGTTCTGGCTGAACCATTCCAGGTAGAGGCAACGCTTCCACTCGAACGGCGGGGGCTCGTCCATTTTGCACCGCAGATAGAGTTCCCTCGGCGAGCAGTCGCACACCCTCACCTTTCGGGCGGCGGTCATCGTGCCCGTGGGGCCAACCTGCTGACGAGCCACCGTCGCCAAGTCGATCCCGCCGGATTCGGCCCCGCCCTTCTCGGCAGGCGGATCCTCGCCACCTTGGGCCTCGAAGCGGAAATGCCATCCGGCCAGATCGGGGTCGCATTTGCCGGTCAGTTGCAGCATCAAGGGGTGGTCCCAGTCGCGAAGTTCGAGCCATCCGTGAACCGAGTACCCGGCCGTGTTGAAGATCTCGCCGCGAACGACCCGGTCGCCAAGCCTGAGGGCCATGATTTCGCTCCACGGAGGGGGAAAAGTGTATCGAGTCCATTATATCAGACGATCGCCTCGCCGTGAGGGGGCATCTGGGGCCGTGCCCCCCTTTCGTCGTGACGCGGCGATTTGCTAGCATAACGGGATGCCCACGCCTGTCACCCCCATGATGAAGCAGTACCAGGACGCCAAGCGGGCCTGCCCGGACGCCCTCTTGCTGTTCCGCATGGGCGACTTCTACGAGTTGTTCCACGACGACGCCAAGACGGCCGCACGCACGCTCGGCCTCGCGCTCACGAGCCGCGAAAAGGGCGAGAATCCGATCCCCATGGCCGGATTCCCGCACCACCAGTTGGAGAGCTACCTGGGCAAACTGATCGCCGCCGGCTTCCGCGCCGCCGTTTGCGATCAGGTGGAAGATGCCAAGAAGGCCAAGGGCCTGGTTCGCCGGGAGGTCACCCGCGTGGTCACGCCCGGCACCGTCACCGAGGAGGCCCTGCTCGACCCGCGCGAGAATAACTATCTGGCCTCCGTATCGCCGGGGGATCCGGCCGGTGTGGCTTGGGTGGAACTCTCGACGGGCCGCTTCGTCGCCGCCACCTTCCCCCTCGGCCAACTGGCCGACGGGCTCGCCCGCATCGGACCTTCCGAATGCCTCTTGGCTGAAGGCGCGGATTCGATCCCCGGCTACCTTGAAGAGCAGATGATGGTTACGCGGCGCCCCAATTGGGCCTTTGCCGCGGCCACGGCCCGCCAGGCGCTCGCCAAACATTTTGGCACGGCCGGCCTGGAAGGGTTCGGGTTCAACGAGGAGGCCGGCGACGTTCCTGCGATCCGGGCCGCCGGGGCGATCCTCGACTACCTGGCCGAGACCCAAAAAGGCTCGCTCGACCACATCGAGCGACTCGTCCCCTACCGCACCGGCGACACGCTCGAAATCGACGAGGCCAGCCGCCGAAGCCTGGAGATCACGCGCACGAACCGGGAAGGACGCCGCGAGGGCTCCCTCCTGGCCGTGGTCGACCGCTGCGTGACCGCCATGGGCTCGCGCCTGCTGGCCGATTGGCTCGCCAACCCGCTGACCGCCGTCGCGGCCATCGACGAGCGGCTGGAGGCCGTCGGCGAACTGCTCGGCGAGCCGGCGCTTGGGGCCGACGTCCGCCAAACGCTCCGCCGCGTCTACGACGTCCAGCGCCTGCTGACCCGGGTCACCACCGGCCGGGCCAGCCCCCGCGACCTGAGCTTCCTGGGACGCACGCTGGGGTGTCTCCCCCCACTGAAGGCCAAGATGACCGCGCGGAAAAGCCGGCTCCTCAACCGGCTCGAAGCCGAGATCGATCTCTGCCCCGATCTCCGCGCCAGGCTCGACGCCGCGCTGGTCGACGACTGCCCGCTTGCGAGCCGCGAGGGCGGCTTCATCCGCGACGGCCATCACGCCGAGCTCGATTCGCTCCGGGAGCTCACCCGCGGCGGCAAGCAGTGGATCGCCCGCTACCAGGCGGAAGAGACCGAGCGCACGGGCATCCAGAACCTCAAGGTCGGCTTCAACAAGGTCTTTGGTTATTACCTGGAGGTGACCAACGTCCACCGCGACAAGGTGCCCGACTCGTACATCCGCAAGCAGACGATCAAGAACGCCGAGCGCTACATCACGCCGGAGTTGAAAGAGTACGAGGAAAAGGTGCTCACGGCCGACGAGAAGGCCAAGGAGCTGGAATACGAGTTGTTCATCGAGCTTCGCGAGGTCATAGGTGCCTCGCGGGCGCGGATGCAGTCGACCGCCTCGGTGCTGGCCCAAATCGACGTGCTGGCCGGCTTGGCCGAGCTGGCCCGGGAGCGGAACTACGCGCGGCCCAAGGTGGTCGAGGAGCCGGTGCTGGCGATCCTCGACGGCCGGCACCCGGTGCTCGACCTGATCGCGCCCGACGGCACGTTCGTGCCCAACGACACGCACGCCGGCGGCGAGGCCGGCTCGATCCTGCTGATCACGGGCCCGAACATGTCGGGTAAAAGCACCTACATCCGCCAGGTGGCCCTGATCACGCTCATGGCCCAAATCGGCAGCTTCGTGCCCGCCCGCGAGGCGACGATCGGCGCGGCCGACCGCATTTTCGCCCGGGTGGGCGCAAGCGACGAGCTGGCCCGCGGCCGGAGCACGTTCATGGTCGAGATGACCGAGACCGCCCGAATCCTCAACACGGCCACTCCCAGGAGCCTGGTGATCCTCGACGAGATCGGCCGCGGCACGAGCACCTACGACGGCATCTCGCTGGCCTGGTCGGTGGTCGAGCATCTTCACGAGCACATCGCCTGCCGCACGCTCTTTGCCACGCACTACCACGAGCTGACGGATTTAGAGCAATCGCTTCATGGTGTTAAAAATCTGAACGTGGCGGTCCGCGAGTGGGAGGACGAGGTGGTCTTCCTCTACAAGATCGTCGAGGGGGCGGCCGACAAGAGCTACGGGATCCACGTGGCCCGGCTCGCCGGCGTGCCCCGCGCCGTAGTCGAGCGGTCCAAGGACATCCTCGCCCAACTGGAAGACGAGCACCTCGACGCCGAGGGCCGCGCCAAGATCGCCCGGCCCATCGAGCGCCGCCGCTCGGGCGACGTCCAACTCACGCTCTTCGGCCCGGCCGACCACCCGCTGTTGGACGACGTCCGCGGCGTCGACCTCAACGAAACCACGCCCCTCGGCGCCCTCGAACTCATCCAGCAGTGGCAGCAGTCGCTCGCCGCCGAAAAGAAAAAGCGCCGCTGACTCTGCCTTTTGCTTTTGGTCAACAAGATCGGCATAGCTCCATGAGTAACCATTGGCTGATGATCGTCACTGCGACGTTGTCGGTGTTTGCCCTGGTCGGCATCGGCGCCGTGGCGCGGCAGGCTCGGTGGCTGAGCGAAGAGGCGGACCGGAGCCTCTTGAAGCTCGGGATCGATCTGTTGCTGCCGTGCCTGATCTTCACCGTCGTGGCCGACAACGAGGCGCTCAGGCAAGCCAGTAATCTGCTCCTCTCGCCGAGCGTGGGCTTTGGGACGTTCGCCCTGGGGCTGGCCGTGGCGATGCTCGTGGCCCGGCTGGGGAGCCGGCTCACCGGGCTTCACGAGGCCGGCCAGCGGCGCACGTTCGCGCTTTCGGTGGGGGCTTACAACTACGGCTTTCTGGCGCTTCCCCTGGTCCGCGAGCTTTTCGACGACCGGACGCTGGGCGTGCTGTTCGTCCACAACGTGGGGACGGCGCTGGCCATGTGGACGCTCGGCGTGGCCATCCTCAGCGGCACGCTCGACCGCCGGGCGTGGCGACAGATGGTCAACCCGCCCAGCGTCGCCGTCGTGGTGGCCGTGGTCTTCAACCTGCTGGGCGTCACCCCGTGGCTGCACCAATACGCCGAATTCCTGCTCACCGCGATCCGCTGGCTCGGGGAAGCGGCCGTGCCGATGCTGCTCGTGGTGGTCGGGGCTACGATGGCCGATCAGTTCCGTGCCGGCGGCCGCTTGAACCACCGCAAAGACGCCGCCAAGGTGATCGCCTGGGCGTGTTTCTTGCGGTTGGGAATCTTGCCCGTCGCCTTTCTCCTGGTGGCGCTGCTCGTGCCCGAGAGCCTGGTCGAGCTGAGGAGCGTGATCGTGGTCGAGGCGGCCATGCCCTCGGCCGTGTTCCCGGTGCTGTTGGCCCGGCTTTACGGCGGCGATCCCGGCACGGCACTGCGGGTGGTGTTGAGCACGTCGATCGTGAGCCTCGTCACCATCCCACTCTGGATCGCGGCCGGCGTGGCCCTGTTGGGGCTTTCCGTGGCCGGGTAGTAGGACAGGCATCCTGCCTGTGTCTCCTGCTTCACAGGCTGGAAGCCTGTGCCACGATGCCCACGGATCATCGTGGCGAATGGTCATCCTCGCCGTGGATGTAGGCGCGGCCCCTGTAGAGCCTGGCCGCACCGACAAACAGCACGGCGGTGATCAGCATCATGGCGGTGAAGAACCAGAAGTAGTTCGACCAGGAGATCTTGCTGGTGCCGTCGTCGTTCTGGAGAAACGTGGTCACGCCCCAGGTGATGGCGTTGCCCAGCGACATCGAGCACAAGAATAGACCCATGACCAGCGATTTCATTTTCTTGGGCGCCTGCGTGTACGAAAACTCCAGGCAGGTGATCGAAACCATCACCTCCGCGGAAGTGAGCAGCACGTAGGCCGGCATTTGCCAGAGGATATTGGGCCTGCCGCCCCGCTCGATCCAGATCTCGATCAACGCGCACAGGCTGAACGGGAGAACGGCCAAAAAGAGCCCGAGGGAGATCTTCCTGAGCGGCGTCAGGCGGAAGACCCTGTTGATGAGCGGGTACACGCAATAGGCAAACAGGGGGATCAGGATCAGGATCAGAACGGGATTGGCCGTCTGAATCTGTGCCGGGAGCGGCTCGGCGCTGGTCCAGCCTTCGACAAACGTGAATCCAGCGTCGCAGAGTTTGGCCTCCAAGGTCCGCAGCCACTCAAAGTTGAGCCAGTGCCGGTCCATGCGACTGGCCTGAAACACCCAGGTGGAGCCGATTTGATTGAAGAGGGCCCAGAACGGCGCAACGAACAGGTAGACTATGGCCAGCCGGCCCAGCACCCGGAGTCCTTCGCCGCTGAGCGCCTCCTTGACGAATCCGATCCCGCCGGCAGGGATGTGGGCGAACTTGTACCGGCCCATGAAGAAGAAGAGCGTGGCCAGGGCCATGAAGATCCCCGGCACCGCGAAAGCCAACCCCGGGCCGTATTTGTCCAGCAGCCAGGGCATCAGGAAGGTGGCCGCGCCCGAGCCCACGTTGATCGCGAAGTAGAACCACCCAAAGACCCGCTCGATGAGACGCCCATTCCGCGGTCCGAACTGGTCCCCCACGTGGGCCGACACGCACGATTTGATCCCTCCCGCGCCGACGGCAATCAGAATCAACCCGGTGAACAGGCCCAGCCGAGTTTCGTCGATGGCCAGCGCAACGTGCCCCAGGCAATAGACGAGCGAAAGGGTCACGATCGTTCGATACTTGCCCCAAAAGGCGTCGGCCAAGATCCCGCCGAGGACCGGAAAGAAGTAGACGGCGGCCGTGAACCAATGGTAGCAGGCCGTCGCCTCCTGTTCGCTCATCGGCGCCAAGAGTCCGCGATCGTCCAGGAGATACTTCGTCATGAACACCGACAGGATCCCCGCCATCCCGTAAAAGCTGAACCGTTCGGCCGCCTCGTTGCCCACGATGTAGGGGATACCCGGCGGCATTTTGTCGGACGGGATCGGCGCCGTGGGATAGACGGGCTTTGTCATGTCGTTGCATTGGGATTGATGAGGTCGAGGCTGAGGAAACCCTACATGCCGGCCGACTTCCACGCTCCCATCTTACTCCTTTCCTTCCGGCCGTGCACCCGCGTGCCCGACGCAGGATTGATTCTCCCAATCGCTTCTGCTAGGCTCGGCCCGAGCCGCCTCACTTCCGCCGGAAGCCGCGCGGCGGTGGACCTGGCTGGCGAACCACCTGGCGTCGTTCGTTTACGAGGAGTCATGAGCGGGCGGCATTCCCACGTAACACGCACAGGCAGTGAGACTATGGCTACTCGACCCGCACTGCAATCACTGGGCTTTGTGCTCGCAACCGTGCTTGTCATGTCAACCAGTGTTTCCGGAGCGGAGAACGCGCCGGACACGGCCGCCGAGCTTTCGCTACAAGAGGCGGGAGATCGAAGTGTCACCCTTACCTGGAAGGACGTGTCCGGATACGCCCTCGAACTCGGGCCCCCAGTTCTTACAGCCCTCGACGGCGATTCATCGGTCGGGCTGCCGGTGGAGATTCGGCCCGTTTCGCAGACTTGCGCCGACGGCCGGGCGGAGTTTCGCTACGCGCTCTCGATCGACGAGCGCGGCAGGAAGCGGGACGGAACGTACCGGATGACCTACACACTGGCAAGGGAAGGCAAGCGGACCGTCCTCCGCCGGGAAAGCGATCTCGAGTTCGAGGAGCCGCTCAGGCTCGTGGTAAGCGTGGAGCACACGGCCCGCGTCCTCGGCAAGCAGCCGACCCAATGCACGCTTCCCCTGCGAAACGGCGTGGTGACCGACTTCGCCCTTGGGGGGCCCCAGGCGCAAGCGGCCTATTTCGCTCTGGGCCGTGGGGCCACGTCGTCAAGAGGCCAGGAGCTGGCCGTGCCGGTCGTCGGGCTTCGGTTCGACGGCGACGCGCAAAGCTCCCTGGCCGTAGCGACCGATCCGTACTGCGGGGTCCAATTCCGCCTTCAATGCGGTGGCGACGAACCGCAACGCCAAGCGTCGATCACTGCGGCAACCACGTACCAGGGGACGCTCGTGCCCGTAACGCGGGAAACGCGCACCTGCGTGTTCGCCTTTCACCCTTGCGGCATCGACGGCATGCTGACGAGCTTCTACGACACGATCCCCGAGATCTTGCCCGGCGCTCCGTGGATTCACGACGTCCAACTGAACTATTTCGACTACCTGGGCAAGCAAGGCCGGGCGTGGTTTGCCGACCTGGAGAAGCTGGCGGAAAAGATCCCCGCAGAAAAGCGAAAGGCCGTGGTCGTCAATCTTCACGGCTGGTACGACTACCTGGGCCGCTACGCCTTCGACCGCAACTCCCGGAAGCTCGAAGACGAGTGGATCGCCTTCCCCCGAACGCGCAAGATCGCGATGAGCAAGGCCGAGATTCACCGGCGGATTCGCTTCGCCAAGGACCTCGGTTTTCGCGCCGTGCTCTATTTCGCCGACGGACTGAACGCCGATTCCGGCATGCCCGACTTCCCGGAACAATGGATCTTCAAGGACGAGCACGGCAACGCCCGCAAAGGCTGGACCGGTCCCAGCACGGGCGTCACCTACGCGATGGACCCCAGCAACCCCGAGGTGCGTCGGTTCTTCCTCGACTACGCCGAGGCCGTCCTTGATGAATACGGAGGTCTGGTCGACGGCTTCGCCTGGGACGAGACCCAATACATCGCCCAGGAGAGACTCTCCTCGACCGGCGGAGGGCTTGCCTACGCCGATCGCGACTTTATGACCCTAGTGGTGGAAATCACCCAACGGGTCCAGCGGCGGCGCAGCGAGAATCCCAACCTCGTGTTTCTCACGTCCGACTGTGTCGGCTGCTGGGGCGACCACCACGTGCCCTACGCCCTGGTTTCCCACGGCACGTATCAGGACACGGCCTGCAACCCCGTCGCCTGGCCGCCAGGCTTGTTGCCCAACTACCGCAATTGCCTGTGGAGCTGCAACTGGTCGCCACTGACGAACCGCGACTGGAATCGAATCGCGGCCGAAGAGTATGGGCTGCCGCAGGGCCTCTCCTGTGGCTTTGGGGACGACGTCGGCCCGGCCGAGATGCCCGAGGAGATACTGGATGAGGTGATCGGCAGGTTTCTCAAGCGCGCCGAGGAAGGGGGCCGAACGCGATTTCTTACCGAGCCCACGGTTCACGTTGTGGTCAACCGTTACGGCTGCACCAGCCAGGAAGACGCCGCGGGCGGCTGCGACGCCCTCAAGACGGGCACCTGGGGCTTCTGCACCGAGCGGGAAGCGAACCCCTGGTGGCAAGTCGACCTGGGCCGCTCGTTGCCGCTGGACCGGGTGGTGATCTATAACCGCTGCGATGCGAAGATGGAAGTCCGGGCGGCCCGGCTCAAGGTTCTCCTTTCCCAAGACGGCAACCATTGGACCGAAGCCTACCAGCACGACGGCACCCCGTTCTTCGGCCATACCGACGGCAAACCGCTTAAGGTGCCCCTCGACCGGGCCGCCGCCCGATTCGTGCGGATCCAGTTGCCCTCGACCGAGTACCTTCACCTCGATGAGGTGGAAGTCTACGGTCCCGAAAGCCCCACGAACCTCGCCCTCTTGAGGCCGGCCGACCAGTCGAGCGTGAGCCAGTGGTCGACGCCCGGCCCCGCCGAGCCGTTGAAGCGGAAGTGAAATGGGGAGTACTTCAGCTATATGAAGAACAAACCGCGTAACTTGTTCCCAAGCTCCGCTTGGGAACACTCCCTCTTCGCAGCATTGCTTGTGCCTTGGGCAAGTCGGCGACACAGAAGTTTGTGCGAGTGCGGTCCCAAGCAGAGCTTGGGACCGAGGTTGTGCGCGCGTCTCGTGCTGCGGCTTCCAACGGCTGAAATGTTATCATAATTCCAACTCGCCGGCAAAGTGACAGCGGGCCTGGTGCCCGGGGCGGATCTCACGAAGCTCCGGCTCCTCGCTCTCGCAGATCGATTGCCTGAAGGGGCAGCGGGGATGGAACTTGCACCCCTGGGGGAAACGCAGGGGGCTGGGAACCATGCCCGGGATCGTGTTCAGCTTCCGGTCCTTGGGCTGGCCGAGCGTGGGGCGCGACTTGAACAGCCCATCGGTGTAAGGGTGCAGGGGATTTTCGAACAGCTCCTTAACCGGGGCGTACTCGACCACCTTCGAGGCGTACATCACGGCCACGTCGTCGGCCGTTTCGGCGACAATGCCCAGGTCGTGCGTGATGATCAGGATCGACATCCCCACGTCGGCCTGAAGGTTCCTGAGCAGATCGAGGATTTGGGCCTGGATGGTCACGTCCAGCGCGGTGGTGGGCTCGTCGGCGATCAACAGCCGCGGGTTGCAGGAAAGGGCCATGGCGATCATCGCCCGCTGACGCATCCCGCCGGAAAACTGGTGCGGGTACTCGTCGATCCTTTTCTCGGGGACGGGGATTCTCACCTTGTCGAGCATCTCGACGGCCAGCCGCCGGGCCTCGGCCTTGTCGACCGCCTGGTGGAGCCGGATCGCCTCGATGATCTGGGCGCCGATCGTGAACACCGGATTGAGCGAGGTCATCGGCTCCTGGAAGATCATCGAGATCTCGCTGCCGCGGACCTTGCGCATTTCGTCCTCGGGAAGCTCGGTGAGCACGACAGGGCGGCCGTCGTCGTCGAGCGTGATGCGTCCGTCCACGATCTTGCCGGGCGGGGAGATCAAGCGGATGATCGAAAGCGCGGTGACCGACTTGCCGCAGCCCGACTCGCCCACCAACCCCAGCGCCTGGCCCTTGCGGATGACCAACGACACGTCGTCCACGGCCTTCACCGTGCCTTCGTCGGTGAAGAAGTGGGTCTTGAGGTTGTCGATGGTGATCAGCGGGCTAGGCATTGGATCGAGGGGACAGGGGACAGGGGACAGAGGACAGGGAACAGGGGACAGGAATGGGAGGACGGGGTTCAGCATTTGGCGTTCGGGGTTGCCGGCTTCGGGTGCCGCACGGCGAGAGGTGATCCGGAATCCGCCTCCCCTCGCCCCGCTTGCGGGGAGAGGGGTTGGGGGTGAGGGG
>JBDRTC010001030.1:0-2448 GCA_043824335.1 Planctomycetota bacterium
GTTGAACAGGCCGCCGCCCATGCCGCCCATGCCGCCGCCCAGGCCGCCCATGCCGCCGCCCATGCCGCCCAGGCCGCCCCCCAGGCCGCCGCCCATGCCGCCGCCCATGCTCTGGCCGCCGCCGCCCATGCCGCCCATGCCGCCGCCACCCATGCCGCCACCGCCCCGACCGGCACCGCCGCCGAAGCCACCGCCGCCCAGGCCGATCTGCCGCAGCACGGGCACGGCGGCAAAAGCCCCGGGCAACATCACCGAGAGAGGCTTATCGGTCTTGTTTTCGATGAGAATCCGGCACTCGGTCGAGTCCTTGGCGATCAGCTTGACGTCGATTTGGCCGTCTTCAATCGCCGTGAACATCTCCACGGTTTCCGGGACCGGTGCGGGCTCTTTGGCCTCTCGCTCGCGAGCCGACGCCAACCCTGGGAGCAAGGCCACGGCAACCGCCAAACCGAGCCACCGCCACCGCCGGGTTCCGTTACCAGACGTCATGATTGATCTCCTCGCAGGACGTGATTTCATTCGAATGCGCGGAGGAAGACCCGCCTCCACTCTTCCTATAGGGTAATCAACGGCGCAGGGAATTCCAAGCAGAAATCGCCGCACAGGGCCTCGGCGCGGGAATATGCCTAGCCCATTCGGGGGGGCTCCTGCCCGAGGTGGACCCTGAATCCACCGGTCAAAATTGGGGAAATCGGACGGCCTTCTCTCCCACTATCCCGCATATTCCGCCCGATTGTCGGGTCCGTGGGGTCGGCGCATCCGGCCGCGCCTCCGACCGGCGTGGTTGACAGTCCAAGAGGCGATTGCCTACACTCTCGGGTTACGAATTACCCATTCCATGCCTGCGGATGCCCAGCAGAGGCGTATTCACCAATTGGCCCGGGCACCGTTCCCCGTTACGTCGTATCTTTTGTGAAAGGGGAACGGGACCTATCGAACGGAAGGTGGAGAGTAATGAGAGAGAAGATCGACGCACTCGTGGCGAAATACGAGGAATCTGTTCGGAAGTATGGGCCGGATTTGTCCGGCAAGGAGATCCTGTGGCTGTCGCTGTCGGCGCTCTCCGCGCTGGTGCTGGTGGTAGCCGGACTCTCGATAGCCTGTCTAAGAGACCAGTTCCTTTTCTTCGTCTTTTGGCTGGTCGCCTTTGCCGGCTCGCTGGCCGCGCTGGTGTTTGCCTGGATCTTTTTCCGGACGATGATGAAGGCCGACGAAGGCAACGAGGAGATGCGTGAAATTGCCGGCTACGTGCGCGATGGAGCGAACGCCTATATTTGGCGCCAGTACACAACCGTCTTCTGGTTCTTTGTGGTGATCTGTGCTCTGCTCGTGATCATGTCCTTCGGCCTGCACGCACAGAGCGGATGGGTGCCGCTTGCGTTTCTTACGGGCGGCTTTTTTTCGGGTCTGTCCGGTTGCCTCGGAATGAAAACGGCCACTTGGGCCTCAAGCCGCACGGCGGCCGGAGCCCAGAAGTCGCTCAACCAGGGGCTTCAGGTTGCTTTCCGCAGCGGGGCCGTAATGGGGCTTACGGTCGTCGGCCTTGGGCTTCTGGATATCACCGTCTGGTTTCTCGTCCTCCACTGGTTCATTTGGGCGTTCGGCTTTGAGATGAGCCTGGTGGAGATCACCGTCACGATGCTCTGTTTCGGCATGGGGGCCAGCAGCCAGGCGCTTTTCGCTCGCGTGGGAGGCGGTATTTTTACGAAGGCGGCCGACGTCGGGGCCGACCTGGTCGGCAAGGTCGAGGCCGGCATCCCTGAAGACGACAAGCGGAACCCGGCCACCATCGCCGACAACGTGGGCGACAACGTCGGCGACGTGGCCGGCATGGGCGCCGACCTCTACGAGTCGTACTGCGGCTCGATCCTGGCCACGGCCGCCCTGGGCGTGGCCGCCTTCGCCAGCGGCGCCCTGGTGCCCGACGGCCAAACCGTCGGCGGCATGCAGCTTCGCGCGTTGTTCTTGCCCATGGTTCTGGCCGGCGTGGGAATCGTGATCTCCATTTGGGGGATCTTTCTGGTACGCACCGATGACGACCAGGCAACGCAAAAGACCCTGCTCAAGGCCCTGCGCAACGGCGTCTGGGCCTCCACCGGCGCGATTTCGGTCGCGGCCTTCCTGCTTACCTGGCTCCTCTTGGGAACGGCGTTCTGGACGGTCTCGTGGAGCATCGTCGTGGGGCTCGTGGCCGGCGTGGGGATCGGGTACTGGACCGAGGTCTCGACCAGCGACGAGTACAAGCCGACCAGGGACCTGGCCGATCAAGCACTGACCGGTCCGGCAACCCTCATCATCGGCGGGATCGCCGACGGGATGAAGAGCGTCTGGGTGCCGGTGGTTATCGTGTGCGTGTCCATGATTCTCGCTTTCGGATGCGCCTGCCAGTGGCACTTCGGCGATCCCACCTGGTTTGCCCTGGGGCTTTACGGCGTGGGCATCGCCGCG
>JBDRTC010001031.1:0-3452 GCA_043824335.1 Planctomycetota bacterium
GAGAAGGATTCTCGAATCAGGGAGCTGACCGAGCTGATCCGACGACGGGGAGGCAGGATCACACCTAGGGAGCTGGCCCACGCTGCAAGACGCTATCGCAAACCTGGTGAGGCCGAAGCAGCACTGGACGAGCTGGTCGAAGAGGAAATGGGAGAGTGGAAAGAAGAGGAAACCGGCGGCCGTCCTGCCAGATTCTTCGTTCTGAGTGGTAACGGTAACGCGGTAACAGAAGTAGGTGCCGAAGTAGGTGCCGAATCGCGGTAACAGGGTGGTAACGGTAACTGGTAACAGAAATAGGTGCCGAGGGTGCCGAGGATTTTCTTTTGTGGAGGGTGAGACGATGCCACGAATTCCGATTCCGAAAACAGGATGGCGACTTGTTGAGCGTCACGACTTGAGGAGATACGACGATGCGTTCCCGATGGCGGCCAAGTGTCGGAGATGTGGAAGGGAGCTGAGATACGTTGACGTATTGGAGCATGACCGATGCTGCAAAACGATTGTTGCGGGCAGGACGTGCTCGCAAAAACTGAGGGGCCAGTTGTGATATGAGCACAATTCTGTCGTCAAACATCACGATAGATAACGAATTCGAGGGGCTCATCCCACCGCTCTCCGAAGAGGAGTTTGCCGGGCTGGAGAAAAGCCTACTCAATGACGGATGCCGCGATCGTCTTGTCGTCTGGCGGGGGCACAACCTGCTACTCGACGGGCACCACCGGAAGAAGATCTGCGGCAAGCACGGGATCCCGTTCGACGTGGTCGAGGTGAACCTGCCCGACCGCGATGCTGCCCACGTCTGGATTGTCAGAAATCAGTTTTCGCGGCGGAACCTCTCGGCTTATCAGCGGTGCGAACTGGCGTTGCGGTTGGAACCGTTGATCGCCAAGCAAGCGAAGCGGAACCAGATCCAGGCGGGCCGGCGAAACGGAAAGGGTTGTCAGAATTCTGACAAAGCTATCGAGCCCATCGACACGAAGAAAGAGGTCGCGAAGGCGGCCAACGTGTCGCACGACACACTCGCCAAGGTGAAGGTCATCGACGCCCACGCGGACGAGACGGCCAAGGCGAAGCTACGGGCCGGCACGACGACCATCCACCGCGAGTTTAAGCGGATCGTCGACGCGGAACGCAAGGCGGAGCAGATCGAGGCCGTGCAGGCCGCCACGTTGCCCGATGGAAAGTATCACGTGATCGTCGCCGACCCGCCCTGGTCCTACCACAACCGGCCCGACGACCCGACGCACCGCGGGCGGTGCCCGTACCCGTCGATGACGGTTGACGCCATCAAGGATCTGCCCGTCGGCGAGTTGGCCCATGACGATTGCATCTTGTGGCTTTGGGTGACAAACGCCCATATTGTCGAGGGCCACACGGTAGCCGAGGCGTGGGGCTTCACCGTCAAGACGATCTTGACGTGGGGCAAAAGCACTATGGGGCTTGGCGACTGGCTGAGGGGTCAGACAGAGCACTGTCTGATGTGCGTCAAGGGTAGACCGGTCGTCAATCTCACGAATCAGACGACGCTCTTGTGCGGAGCGGTTCGAGAGCACAGTCGGAAGCCGAAGGCGTTCTATCGACTAGTCGAGGTGCTTTGCCCAGGGACGAAGGCGGAATTGTTTGCACGGGAAGATCGCGGGGGGTGGACGGCACACGGAGCAGAGACGGGGCTTTTCAGCACGGAGGGAGCGAGTAGTTGTGAAACCTCATACCTACCCCCTAAACACACTATGGCATACGCCATACTAAACCGGCCGAAAATCGACAGCCAAAAACCAGTATAACGTTTTATAATACCGTTAGCCTAGTGAACGTAAGTTCTATAATGGCAACACTTTCCCGAATACCAGCCTGAAAGCATTACGCCCGCTCCGGGCGTAATCGGGCCTGTTTCGACGCCCCCGGCGGAGATAACCCCTATGCCAGATACCCGCAAGAAAGCTACTGACAAGGCAGCCCCTAAGCGCTTTGAGCCCGGGGGACCACCTGGTCCTGGTGCTCCGCTAAGGAACCACAACGGCAGGGGCAATATCCGTCATGGATTGAAGGCGGGGCAATTACCCCCGGGGTGTAAATACATTGAGCTGAGATTGAACCAATTCAGGCGATCCCTCGAAGACATGGTCCTGGAGGTGAAGGGGCGGGTTTCGATGCTTGACGCGGCACTGATTCAAAGTAGTCTGCGCTGGGAACGCCACGGTGCTCTTGCACAGCGATGGCTCCGACTGGAAGGCGACAAGCTGAAGCCGATGGAAAAGCTGGCCTACTCCCGTGAGATTGCGAAAGCCAGCAGCGAGCGCGACAAGGCGTTGGCGGCGATGGACCTCGACCGCGACGAAAAGGACCACGTGTTGGACGTGCTCTACAGCCGAACGCTGCCCGCCCCCAACGGAGACTCCGATGAGCCTGCTTGACCTACAGAAAGACCTCAACGCCTACCTCGACGCAATCGCAATCGAGACGGACGGCGAACCCGCGCCGTTCGGCAAGGTGTGCGACCCCTGGCAACGTCGTGACATCGAGGCTGTAGCCCCGGCGATAGAACGCCTGATAAATCCCGAGGCCCCCGAGCCCGCCCAGCGTCGTTGCTGGTGGGTCCGCCCGCGTGGCCACGGGAAGACGAGCGACGTTTCGATGCTGGTTGCTCGCGTGTTGGCGTTCTCCCGTCGCCGTCGTCGTGCGGTCTGGGTTGCGGCCGATAAGGAGCAAGGATGTGAAGGGCTCGACTCCATCGCCACGCTCTGCCGCCACAACCCCTGGCTCGATTCCCTACTGACGATCCAAGGCGGCAGGGCAATCAACGAGCGCACGAAATCCGTGGCTTACTTCACCACTTCCGACGTGGGCTCCGCGTTCGGATGGAAAGATTGCGACCTCTTCGTATTAGATGAAATAACCCACTGGCCCCTCAAGGGCGAGCAACTCTGGTCGGCCATGTACAGCACGTCCGGCAAGCGCAAGAACGCCGTGCTGTTCGCCCTGATGAACGCGGGCCACGCCGGAACCTGGCAGCGTGCTCTCCGCGACAAGGCCGAGAGCGATCCCAACTGGGCATTCTCCGAACTGCCGGACGCGGTTGCATCTTGGATCGACATGGACCAGCTACGCGACCAGCAGAAATATCTGCCCCAACAGGCGTTCGACCGTCTCTGGAGAAACCGCTGGTGTAGCAGCCTTGGGGACGCGATCCAGCCCGATCAGGTGCTCCAAGCCTTCAATGATTCGTTACGCCCGATGACCGGCCAGGAACGCGGATACTCTTTCGTGCTGGGCTGCGACCTCTCACTCCGAAGAGATTTCAGCGCGTGCGTCACGTTGGGAGTTCACGAGATCCGCTAGGGTATATTACGATTGTCATCCGTCAATGTATGGCGGCCCCAGGACAGCGGCGGGACCATCGAACTGCCGGCGATTCAGAGTTACTTCATTGATAAGGATGAGATATTCGTCCT
>JBDRTC010001032.1:0-2720 GCA_043824335.1 Planctomycetota bacterium
CCAGTGGCTGGATTTGCACGGAAACACTATATTTTCCGTTTTCTGCTCCGGAAGTACTCCCCCAAACGGTTGGTTTTCGATAAGTTTCGCCATTATGTCTGCTATCGACGAGTACCTGGCGGCACATGCCGAGCGGTTCGAGCAGGAGCTGTGCCGGTGGCTGCGGATCCCCAGCGTCAGCACCGACCCGACCTGCCGCGACGACGTGGACCGCGCGGCCGAGTGGGTCGCCGGCCAGTTCCGCCGCCTGGACTTCGCCACGGAAATCATTCAGACCTCTGGGCACCCCTTGGTTCTGGCCCAGTCGCCGCCGGTCGAGGGTGCCCCCACGGTGCTCATCTACGGGCATTACGACGTGCAGCCGCCGGATCCGCTCGACGAGTGGGTTTCCCCCCCGTTCACGCCCACGCGTCGCAACGGCAGCCTCTACGCCCGGGGGGCCACCGACGACAAAGGCCAGTTGCTCACCCACGTGTTCAGCGCCGAGGCCTGGATCGCGGTCAAGCAGAAATTGCCGGTCAACCTGAAGTACCTGATCGAGGGCGAGGAGGAGTCGGGGAGCGCCAGTCTCGAGGAGTTTGTCGGCGAGCACTCTGATCGGCTCGCCTGCGACTGCATGGTCGTGAGCGACGGCTGCCAGCTCGCCCCGGGCCAGCCGGCGATTACCTATGGTCTGAGGGGGATCCTCTACTACGAGCTCACGCTGACCGGCCCGAACCGCGATCTTCATTCCGGGTCGTTCGGCGGCTCGGTGACGAATCCGGCCAACGCCTTGGCCCGCCTGCTGGCCGCGGTGGTCGACGAGCGGGGAAAGGTCCAGATCCCCGGCTTCTACGACGACGTAGTCTCCATCTCCGAGCGGGAGCGGAGCCAACTCTCCCTGCTCCCGTTCGACGAGAAGCAGTATTGGGCCAAGCTCGGGGTTTCGGCCGCCCTTGGCGAGGCGGGCTACACGACCCTGGAACGACGTTGGGCCCGGCCCACCTTCGATCTCTGCGGGCTGACCAGCGGCTACCAGGGGCGGGGAGCCAAGACCATCGTGCCGGGCGAGGCCTCGGCCAAGATCAGCTTCCGGCTCGTTCCCGATCAGGACCCCCAAAAAATCACCGCGGCCTTTCGAGCCATGCTCTCGGAGCTGTGCCCGCCGGGAATCACGCTCGAATTGACCGAGCTGGCCGGTTCTCCGGGCGTTTTGGTGCCGTTGGACAGTCCCTACATTCAGGCGGCCGCCCGGGCCATCGAGCACGCCTTCGGCCGCTCGCCCGTCTTCACCCGTGAAGGGGGCTCGATCCCCATCGTGGCAACCTTGCACAAAACCCTTGGGGTCGACACACTCCTGGTAGGTTGGGGCCAGGACGACGACAACACCCACGGCCCCAACGAAAAACTCTCGCTGGCCGACTTCCACCGCGGAATCAAAGCCAGCGCCCGGCTCTGGCAGGAACTAAGCAAGATTGATGTTGGCGGTGCGTGAGAACTTTCGGCCACTTCCCACGATACAAGGACTGACGCCGTGATCTCCGAGCCACCGCGAACGGTTCCGTGGAAGCTGCGGCTCAAGTGGCTTCGGGACCGGCCGGTTGCCCTTGTTTTCGGCCTCATGGCGGTCTTCCTACCGCTGGTGATTGTTCCGTTGCAGTACCTTATGATGAGTCAGATAGCCGGCCATCTCCTGAGGCACGTTGACTACGAGGCGTTAGCGCGCCAAGGAAAAGATGCGGCAGGCGAAGTGGTCGCGGTACGCACCGACCCCGCCGAAACCGTGCTGGGGGGCCACCCCTGGGTGATTGAGTATCGGTTTGCGGCAGACACAGGCGAGCGGCGGGATTGGATGAAGACCCTTGATGGCGATGTTGTCAGCGACTGGGAGGAGGGGCAACCGGTGAACGTAAAATACCTTGAAACGGAATCGATGATTAGCGATGTCCGGCCTCATCAATTCACCCTGTACCACATCTGGCTGATATGCGTGTGCGGCTGGATGGCCATCGGACTTCCGTTCATCCTGTATGCCTTCGCGGGCATGCGCAAGAAAGTTAGGCTTTGCAGGGACGGTACGCTGACAGCAGGCGCGATCAGCGCGATGCACCTGGCAACCTGGCTCGGATTCATGCCCCTTGTCAAGTTTCGATTCAAGGTAACTTATCGCTTTCCGGACCACGACGGCAAGGAAGTCCTCGGAGCATCGATCAGCACGAACGTAGCCCTGTTGAACGGCGGAAAGCAGGGAGATCCGGTCGATATTCTGTTCCTGGAGTCCCGCCCGGAAGTTAACTGCCTGGCCGAGGAGCATGATCTACTGGCTTTACCCGACAACGCTCAGCATCGCGCCTCACCCCGCGATCATCTCACGCAGTAACCGTCAACCACTCACCACTCCCAACTGCCAACTACCATGCTCGATCGCAAATTCATTGTTGAAAATGCTGAGCAGGTCAAACAGAACTGCACGAATCGCGGCATTGAGGTCGACGTGGATCGGTTCGTCGAGCTGGAAGGCCGGCGAAAAGAGTTGCAGGTCGAGGTCGACGGGCTGAACCGCGAGGCCAACCAGGTCTCCAAGTCGATCGGCAAGGCCAAGGACGAAGCCGAACGAGAAGCGCGCAAGGAGGAAGGACGCCGCTTGCGTCGACAGGTGGCCGAGTCCAAAGCGGAGCTGGACCGCGTCGCCAGCGAACTGGCCGCAGTTCACCGCATGATTCCCAACATCTCGCACCCCG
>JBDRTC010001033.1:0-7961 GCA_043824335.1 Planctomycetota bacterium
GCCCCGGCCCGGCGCGCCTCGCGGAGCGTCCACCAGGCAAACACCCCCCAAGCGACGCGCCCTGCGAGACTGAGCGTTTTAATCGGTCGGAGCACTGTGGGGCTCCAGCTACTCATCGGCCCCCTCTCCCACGGGATTGCCGAACTCGTCGTACTCCTCGGCTTCGGGCCGGGGGGCCGGCGGCTCCTCGACCACGGTGACGGCCAGCACCACCGGAGCGGCGCCGCGATAGGCCTGGCAAGTGAGCGAGAGGATGGGCGAGTCGCTGTAGATGTCCCACTTCGTCACGCCGAACGTGATCGGATTGCCCGAGGGGTCCTCCTGGCGCCAGGCCACGCGCCAGTTTTCCAGGTCGTCGGTTTGGCCGATCGCGCCGATCTGGCGGCCCTCGAACAGGCTGAGGCCGTAGCCCGGTCCGTCGGCGAAAAGCGTGCTCCAGATCGCCGAGGGCGTGTCGCTTTTTTCCCGGCCTTCCAGGGCGCCGTGGAGGATATAAATCGCCGTGGCGGCCGTGCCGACCGAAATGGGCGACGCGCTCGTCTCCGGCCAATCGGGATGGTCGAGGCCCCGCAGCCGAAAGCAGTCACGACCGCCGTGCTTCGCCGCGTCCATGATCTGAAACGTGATCCCTTCCCACTGCAGCGTTCCCTTGGGAAAGGCGCCCAATCCCAACTGCTCGTGGTCGGCGTTGGCCGTGGAGGCAAGGCTGAGAGGATGAACGCCCCGCTGGTCGTTCTTGACGACGAGCCGATCAAAGCGTACCCGGCCGGAGCACGCTTCCAGACCCAGGTTCAGGAGCACGCGCTGGGCGTTAGAGGGGACGTCGGCCGTAATGCCCTCCAAGTGCCACTCGGAGGTTCCCACGAATCGGGCGCCAAAGTGGCGGACGCCGCTCGGCGTCTCGACGGCAAGGTGCAGCTTGCCGGTGCTGGAAACCTGGGGACCGCGCACGACCTCTTCCGACTCGACCAGGCAGCTCACCGTCACCCGGCAGCCGCGCACGGCCTCGATCGGCAATTGCCTGGTGAGAAACACCGTGCCGCCGCGCGACGTGACTTCCACGCTGCTTGCCGTGGCCGACTTCTTGACGATTGCCGCCCCGGTCGCCCCCACCGCGCGGACCGACCACCCTTCGAGCGACTGGAAGGGGCAAAACAGCACCGTGGCCCCGGGCGCGATCCCGGCCCGGAAAACAAGGCAAGCAGCGGTGACGATGATGGCCTTGTCTTTGAGCAGCATTCTGCTATTCGCTCGCTTTGGGCTGGCGGAGCCACGTTTCCAGCCGATCGGGGAGTTGGTCGGGCCGGGCGGTGCCGGTGGTGGCCAGTTGTTGGATGGTGATCGAGGCGACCAGGTTTCCGATCAGGGCAGCCTCGGGGAGTTCCGCGCCGGCGGCCAGCGCGAGGACGGCGCCGGCCGTCACACTATCGCCGGCGCCGGTCGGATCGATCGGGCCCTCCACGCGCACGCCGGGCACGAGCGTCGGCTCGGGATCGCTCACGAGCATACCCGCGGCTCCCCGGGTGATGCAAAGGGGGGCATCCGTTTCGACGCGGAGACGTTCCACCGCCTGGGCGAGATCCGCAAGACACACGGTCGCGTCCGGCGGCGGGTTCTCCCGGCCTACGGCCTCGAACTGGTTCGGCTTAATGACGACGCCCTGAAACCGTCGGATGCGGCGGCGGCTGTCGGCCCAGAAGACCACGTTCGGATGCCGCCTGGCCCGATCGGCGACGGCTTCCCGCACCCGGGCCGTGACGACTCCGCACTCCTCTTCCTCCACCTGGTCGGCCACCACGACGGCGTCGAGTTGGTTTAGGAGGGCGTCGAGCGAGTCAATGATCTTCTCTTGGATCGCCGCGGGCGTCGGCGTGCGGTTCTTCGTGTCGTACCGCGAGTGCTCGCCGGCGAGGCTGGGGTCGGTCTTGTCGCGGGGCTTGAGATAGGTGGGGGTCATCCGCTCCGGAGCGAAGTGGAGGTGATCGGTCGTCGAGCGGAGGGCCGCCAGGCCGGCGCGAAGCTCGTAGGACTCGCCGTCGTCGCCCGTAAAGCCGATCGCGTCGAGGGCGCCCGTCCCCAGGGCCGCGAGGTTCGAGACCACGGTCCCCGCCGCCCCCGGGCTGCGGCGGATGCTTGCCACTTGATGGGCCGTCTTGCCCGTCTCGAGGCTGACCTCGGCGAGCGAAGGATCGACGTCGAGATACTTATCGAGAAAGAAATCGCCCAGCACGGCGATCCGCAGGCGTGGAAACTCCGCGAGAAGCTCGGCGAGCCTATCGGGCGACATTTCCGTGAGCGTTTTCATCGCTTTCTGTTTGCGAGGATCTGGTCGTAAAGAGCCGGGATCGTCAGCCGGTGGTCGCCCCGGACGTAATGGCTCGTGCCGCCGTCGGCCACCGTGCGGACGAGCACGGTCTTGTAAGGACGGAAGTAGTACCGCGGATCGCTCTTCTCCGCCTCGCGGGCACCGACGCGAAGCGTTGGTCGGGTCTGGTCGCCCAGGTCGACAATGTCGAACACGGCGGTGGTGAAATGCCGGATCGCCTCGCCGCGTTGGTGGGCCACGTTTCGGGCCATGGTGAGGGCCTTGAGATAGACCTCCGGTCCCATGACGGCCGTGCCGGCGTTGAGAAACACGCCCCCTTCCAGCCGGGTGACGCTGGAAGTGAAGATGAGGAAATCGGCATACGACGCGGCCCCGGTGGCGGCCGGGTCGAAGTTGGGATGCTCGTGGAGGATGTCCTGCCCGATCGCCACGTGCACTGTGACCGGAACGCCGAGCCGCACGCCGGCGGCCAGCACGCTCGTATCCCGGTAAGGGAACGACTCCTCGTGGATCATCCGGCCGATGGCCTCGCCGAGCCCGAGCCCGTCGCGGTGGCCGGCGGCGGCCGCTTCGTTGATTCGCCCCGTCTCGTGCCACAAGCCGAACTCGCCCGTCAAGACGTACCGGGCGACGCTCTCGCAAGTGTGGCCGATCAGGGCCAGCTCGAAGTCGTGAATGGCCCCCGCCCCGTTCAGGGCGAGGTGCGTGAGCAGGCCCCGCTGCATCAGGTCGACCAGCAGCGGGCCGTTTCCCTTGCGGAGCACGTGGGCGCCGCAGAAAAAGATCACGGATCGACCGGCCCTGGCCGCTTCCACGATCCGCTCGGCCAGGAGCGGCAGAGCTGCATTCCGAAAGGGCTCGCGGGGGCTTTCGGGAAAGATGAGCGCGGAACGATCGAGGTCGTGCGTCCGCTCCTTAAGCGGCCGTAAGCTCAGCCGGCTTCGGTCGAACTGCTCAAAAGGCATCAGATGCCCTCGTCGATTTTTCCCGTAGGGTGCGTGAAACCACCGATTCGACGGGCGCTTGCCTTTCGGTGGTTTCACGCACCCTACACCGTTTCGTCCCATAGGTAGCCAATGAGCTCCCGCCAGTGGCGATAGTCGGGGATGACCAAGTCGGCGCCGACGCCGATGAGCCGGTCGCGTTTCCATGGGTCGGGCTTGCCGCTGCGCCCGGCTTCGTCGCTGGCCACGGCGACCGCCGTTCCGCCCGCGGATTTGACGTTCTGAATCTCCACGTACCCGTCGCCGAAGCCCAGGAGCGACGCCCCCTCGACCTTATTTTCGCGGAGAATCCGCTCGATGACCATCGCCTTGGAAAAGGTCTTGTAGTCGTCCCGGGCCCCGTAGATTTTCGCGCCGAAGTATTCGTCGAGGCCGAGCAGCCGGGCTTCGTCGACGACGAACTCCTCATCGGTGCCGCTGGCCACGTAAAGCTCGACTTCCCGGCCGCGCAACTCCTCGAGCACTTCGAGTGAAGAGGGCACGAGCATCTCTTCCCGGGAAACGCGGCCCGAGCGGAGGGCCTCGCGCCGGTCGGCGATCCGCTCCATGAGCCGATCGTGATACATCCGCTTGTACCGGGTCGGCTCCTCCGGCGTGCCGCCCCGTTTGCGGACTTCCTCGGCCAGGCGGATCATCTGGTAGATCGTCTGCTTGCCGTTCAGTTCCATGACGAACTCGAAGGCGAGGTCGTGAAGCTGGCCCGGTGATTCGCCGCTGCCGGTGGCCCGGAGAATCTCGACCATCATCGGCACCATCACCTCGGGCCAGCCCTCGCGGATGAGGCTAAGCGTGCCGTCGAAGTCGAACAGCACGTGCTCGGGCGGCTTCCGCCGGGCAGGCTCGCGGACGATCTCGACGTTGGAGCCGGGCAAAAAGACCGTGGGCCCGGTCGGGTCGACCACGCGCCGGTAATCGTTTTCAAGATGCCCGGGGTCCATGGCTCGCTCGTCGCTGCCTGGTTTTGCGGCTACTCGATCATGCCTACGGCCCGGATCGGCGAGCCGTCGCGGCCCTTGAGATTCAGGGGGAAGCCGATGAAGGTGAACCGCTCGGGAAGCTGATCGAGGTTCGTGAGCCCCTCGACGATCACGATCTGGGTGCCCTCTTCGAGCAGCGCGTAATGACACTCGCGCCCGGCGATCTTGCTGGGCGTTGGGGTATCCATGCCCAGAAGCGCGATCCGCGTTCCGGCGATCCAGCGCGCCGCTTCGAGCGTGAGCGAGGGGAGGTCGGTGAAGAACTCGGGACGGCCGAACATGCGGTCCCAGCCCGTCCGATAAATCACCCTGGCCCCGGGCTCAAACGCATCGGCATACTCTTGGAACATCTCGACCCCGAGCGGAGTCTTGGCCTCCAAAACTCCCTCGGGCGCAAGGTCGACCAGGCGCGCCGGCCCGTAAAACCGCTCCAAGGGGATTCCGTCGAGCGTGGCCCCCTGGGCAAAGAAATGGAACGGCGCGTCCAGGTGCGTGCCCTGGTGGGTGCCCATCGTGAGCCGACTCACGTTCACCCCATGCGACTCCATGGTACGGTGCGGCGTGACGTGAATCTCCGGGTCGTTGGGGTAGCTTAGCTGTCCGTCCTCGAGCGGATGCGAGAGATCGACAAGCCGCATCATCGCTCCTCCTCACAAGTCGAATCGCCCACGGTTACCAGGGGGCCATCGTACGCGAATCCATGACCAGACAAAAGGGGGGTGCCAGTGAACGCCCCGTCAAGCTGGCGGCTCTCCAGAGTGTCCCGATCGAATCGCCGCGCAAGACTCGCCACGGTCGACGGCCCACATCCGGCTCGTGGCGAGCAGAGGATTGTTTTGCGGTCCAGCAGGGTATCCAACCGACGGCCCCGGTTTTCAGGGGAGAACGCATTGTGAACCAGAAACGTAACCAATTTTCCGGCCTCGACTTCCGCCACGAGTCTTGACTTGCTCCCCGGCGACGACAATACTGCGCTTACTGGGGAACAAACCATCGTGGCCCGTTTTTGAGAAGGAGGATTTTGGATGCAACGTTTTGTATTAATCGGAGTCGTTTTCGCGTTGGCCGCGGTTTTTGGGTTCTCCGCCTTGGCGGACGACGCGGCCAAGGAAAAGAGTCCAGCCAAGCCGGCGGCCTGTTCGACCGGCGGTTGCTGTGGCGCCAAGGCGACGGCATGCGCGGCCGAGGGGTGTTCGGAAGGAAAAGGTTGCTGCGAGAAGAAGAAATGTGTTGTGGTTTGCCCGGTCTCCGGGAAGCCGGCCTCGGAATCGACGACCCTGGCATTCCAAGGGGGTAAGGTTTGCTTCTGCTGCCCGAAATGCAAAGCCGCGTTTGAGAAGGAGCCGGAGAAGTTCGCGACCAAGGCAAACCTTCAACTGGTCTTGACCGGCCAGTTCGTGCAGAAGGGTTGCCCCATGTCCGGCGGCAAGGTCAACCCGGAGACGGAGATCGCCCTCTGCGGCGCCAAAGTCGGCTTCTGCTGCAAGGGGTGCCAGGGAAAGGTCGCCAAGGCGGAAGGAGACTCGCAACTCGACCTCGTCTTCGGCGCCAAGGCGTTCAAGAAGGGATTCGAAATCAAGAAGGAAGAGCCGGCCAAGGAAAAAGAGGAAAAGGCTTCCGAGGAAGTGAAGACCTGATCGACGCGTAAAGGCTCTTTTCGTGAGCGTGTTTTTGGTCAATCCCGTGATTGCCTGAGCATTTGTTTGTCCCCCTCCCGGAAGTGGCCGCGTCCCGAATGGATCTCTCGGGGCGCGGCCTCGGTTATTTCTTGGCCGCTTCAGGCCCCGGTTGGTGCCGTCTTGTCAAGTCAAGTCGTGGCGACGAAAATAGCCGAACGCACCGAAGCGACGATTTCCAGTCACGAACGCCCGGGACTGCAAGATGCGAGGCCGCGGATCGCTCGATCGAAACTCCGGCGTCGAGCCGCTTTCCGGGGAGAGCTTGGCGGAGGATTTTGGCGCGGAGGCCGAGGTTGCGCGCGATGGCGTCCGGACGCTGTACGACGCGCTGATCGGCGACCAGCGGCGTGAATCGGCCAAGGCTTTCGAGCGGTGGAACGGGCTCGTGTCGGGCGCCTGCGGAGGGTGGCTGGGGCATAGCGCAGCGGTGCCCCAGAAAAGAATGATCCTGGGGCTTCGCTCCGCTCAGCCGCCAGCCACCCTCGCGGCGGATACGCTGGCCACGAGCTACGGGATTCCAACCGACGGGCTCAGGCCGGCCGAGATACTTTTCGCCGTGCACACCTACTACGCGCTGGTGGTCAAGCTGCTGGTCTGGCAGGTTGTGGCCTCCACGCACAAACTCTCCACGCCCACGGAGCGCTTGCGTAAAGCCCCGTGTGGCGATCGGCTCAAGCGGGAGGTAGAGCAATGGGAGGCCGGCGGCGCTTTGCGGGCCTTGGGCCTGGCCTCGCTTCTCGACGACGATCCGTTCTCTTGGTACACCGCGGCGTGGAACGAGCCAATCGAACGCATGATTCGCCGCTTGGCCGACCGTTTCGACCGGTACGATCCGAAAACGCCGCGGAGTGATCTTCCCGGGGGCCGCGACCTGCTCAAGGGACTGTACGAAAGCCTCTTCCCCAAACCGGTGCGACGAGCGCTGGGCGAATTCTACACGCCCGACTGGCTCGCACGGCACGTGCTCGACGAAGCCGGCTTCCATGGCGAGCCCGACGCCCGGCTGCTCGATCCGGCCTGCGGCTCGGGCACCTTCTTGGTGGAGGCCATCCAGCGGATTCGGTCGTCGCACGAGGCCGGCCTTCGGGGTGACGACGTCCAGCGGGGCAAGCTTTGCCGGAGAATCTTGGCGAGCGTGGTCGGGTACGACCTCAACCCGCTGGCGGTGCTCTCGGCCCGGGCCAACTACCTGATCGCGATTTGCGATCTCTTGGGTAGCGTCGGCCCCGTGGAGATCCCGGTGCGGTTGCGAGACTCGATCCTAACGGGAAGCGACGACCCCGGCCCTGACGGCGGGAAATTCGACTACGTGGTGGGCAACCCGCCCTGGATCAACTGGGATGATCTCCCGGAGGACTATCGCGAGCAAACCAAGCCCCTCTGGCAGCACTACGGCCTGTTCAGCCTTTCCGCCTCCGACGCTCGACACGGCGGCGGCAAGAAGGACCTCGCGATGCTGATGCTTTACGTCGCCGCCGACCGCTACCTTCGCTCCAGCGGACGGCTGGCCATGGTCGTCACGCAAACGCTCTTTCAAACCAAGGGGGCCGGCGACGGGTTCCGCCGGTTCCGTTTGGGGAGCGACGGGCCATGGCTTCGCGTGCTGCGGGTGAGCGATTTGGTCAACTTCCGGCCCTTCCCGGGCGCCGCCAACTGGACCGCCACCCTCGTGCTCGAAAAGGGCAGCCAGACGGTCTACCCGATCCCCTACGTGAAATGGTCGCTCAAGGGAGAGACGAGGGGTGAGGGGCGAGGGGTGAGAGACGAGGGGCGACAGGACCCGGCGGAAACGTGCTCAACTGCAGACTCGGGGTTCGGAAGTCGGAAGTCGGCGCTCGCAGGTTCCGACTTCCGACTTCCGATTTCTGTCTTCCGACTTCCGACTTCTGTCTTCCGACTTCTGATTTCCGTCTTCCGACTTACGATTTCTGTCTTCCGACTTCCGACTTCTGATTTAAGGGGGAAAGATGCCAAA
>JBDRTC010001034.1:0-2825 GCA_043824335.1 Planctomycetota bacterium
ACGATAGATAATAGCTGAAAGCGGCCGCTCAGCTCTTGGATCGTACACGTGATATTCGTCCCGATCGGATAGCCCAGCGGCAAGCGACCCACTGCGGTGGCCGTTGCTTCAGGGCGTTCGAGGTGCAGTAGTCCCCCCTCGACGCGACAGCCCTCGGCGTTGAGGCTGATCCGCGCCGTGTCCAGGAAGCGCCGCGACACGCGTGTCACGCCGATCGCCTCTGCATCGTGCAGCGGGCCGTAGCGAGTGAAGTACAAGATGTCGCCGTCGGGCAACTCGACACCCGAGGGATAGCCGTAGTGCCAGAAGCTCCGCCAAGCGATACTCACCGTCCGCTCCCAGGTGAAGCCGCCATCGCGCGACACGCTAACCGCCAGTGGATTCCGCTTCAGCACGCCCTCGGTGTTGTTGGCGTCGTGGTGGGCCAAGAGCACGGTACCGTCGGCCAGCGGCAGCAATTGACTCTTGGAACACGTACAGCCGAAAGTGCTGCGGTGAAGACGCGACCAGGTCCGCCCGTTGTCGGCCGACTCCGATTGAAACATCCATCCGCACGAACTGCGCATCACCAGCAACATGCTGCCGTCGGGCCGCATCACGACATCGGGCTCCGAGACGATGGCCACCGGGCTGCTGATCTCGCACGCCGGCAAGTCGTGGCCAACCTCCAGCAGCTCCCAATGCTGGCGACGGGAGCCCATCGTCTTTGGGTCGGAGGTCGGGCGGCAGCGGGCCACCACGGGCGGAAGGAACAGCAACCGATAGCCCTCGCCCAGCACCCGATGCCACGGACCGATCCGCTGCATGGGCATCAGCAACGTGCCGTCCGAAAGATTCTTGATCCCGTTGAAGGCGTGGCTCAGGCCGCCACCCTTATCCGCGTCGGGACCAAACACAAGCTGACGCTTGCTCCAGGTGCGGCCGCTGTCCTCGGTAAAGTAGGTCCACGTCGTCTGCAGACGGTCGCCCTTGACCAATCGTTCCACCAGCGCACGCGCAAAGCCGGGCGGGGCGCCGTCGGGCCGGAAAAGGCAGACCAGCATGTCATAGCAGTCGGGATCCGGATCGAGCGGACCAACGAACTGCCACGTGCGACCGCCGTCGCCCGAACGGTAGATCTCCATCGTGGAGGCGGCCTTATAACGTCGCGCCAGGTTCTTGCGGTCCGGATAGTCGCAGTGGTACCGCTTGCTGACTACCAGCAGCGTGCCGTCGGGCAACAAGAGCGGGTCGGGGCAACCGAGCCCGTCACCGCTGGGCGGTTTGTCGTCGTAGATTCGCGCAAGCTCGATCGTCTCGGGCAAGGGACTCCCGAGTGGGTTCGTCTTCCCATCCACGAGCGTCCAGTGACAGGCTTTGGGGGCAGCCGGCTGTTCGCCCGTGGAACCATCTTCTCGGCCGTCCGACGCCGCAGTCCGAACCTCGGCATGAAAGGCCAACGCGGTCAACGCCACGAATGCAATAGATATCCGCACCATTTTCCTTCCCTCTGATTGCACGAGGCAGAAAGGGGTCGATAGGTGGCTATTCTCGTTACAGACCGTCAATCAACCAACGTAACGTCTGGCGGACGAAAAAGCGACCCATGCCGCACCCGTCCTCGCTGCCCAGAGCTGGCATCTTCTGAGCGCCGGAGCGATAACAGGACTCCTGTATCCGGGACCAATGCCGTGAACTCGACGCCAAGGACCAACTATGACGAACTGTTGTTGACGGTCTCCAGTAGCGGAGCCGGAAGGGTTCCGGTAACCTGTGATGCCTCAGCAGCCCTTGATGCCTTCCGCCCGCCCAGCGTTCCGGAAAAACACGAGGAGAGTCCCCATGATGCATGACAAGGCCAAATCCTGGCGTCCAGGCGTACTGGCAACGGCTTTCGCATTTGCCGCCGGCGCCAACCTGGCTTGCGGCCGGCTGGCGAACGCCGAGGAGAACGCGCTTCAGAACCCGGACTTCGAGCAAGTCGAGAACGGACTGCCCAAAGGCTGGACTCGCTACGCAGGAGACGGACACGTTGACGGCTGGAAGGAGTTCGATCCCAAGAAGCATCAGACGATCACCATGGCGCTCAGCAGCGAGGAACACAAGACGGGCGAGCGGTCAATCTTCATGAGGTGCGACGAGAGCGTTATCTGCGGATTCGGTCAGAAGCTCGAAGTAAAAGGCGATGGGATCTACTTGTTCAGCGCTTGGGTGAAGTGCGAGGCTTTGGTCGCTGCGGGTGAAGGGGGGGCAATCATCTTCGAGTTTGACGACGACGCAAAGATCAACGGAATTATGCACTTGACAAAGCAAACCTTTCCGGTAAAATAGAGGTAGATCAAGGAAAGGAAACGACTTATGAAGTACGTACCTCCCAAATTTGACAAGCTCTCCGATATGTCCGCAATCGACGTGGGCCGGTTGACGGAGGATGAGGCCCGCACTATTTTGGAGGTGATCCGCTGGCCTGACGGTCCGGTATGCCCTCATTGTGGGGTAAAGACAGTGACCCGCCTGTCCAACTCCGAAAAGTACCGTGACGGCCTATTCCAGTGCAACGGCTGCCGGGGCCAGTTTACCGTGATTCTCGGCACCGTCATGCAGGGCTCACACATTACGCTACGCCAGTGGGTCCAGGCGTTCCATTCCATGTGTTCCCATAAGAAGGGCGTGTCGGCCCTTCAGCTTCAGCGGAACCTCGGGCTACGCTCCTATCATTCCGCGTGGTTTCTCGCCCACCGAATCCGCCTTGCCATGAAGGCCGATCCGCTTGCCAGCAAGCTCAAGGGCATCGTGGAAGTAGACGAAACGTATGTAGGGGGGAAACCTCGCAAGGGGAAGCGGGA
>JBDRTC010001035.1:0-2612 GCA_043824335.1 Planctomycetota bacterium
CGGGGTGAATGGGTCGTTGACATCGCCTATTCGAGCATCAAGCTGATGAAGACCGGCGGACAGATGGGCCGGACCACCGGCGCGGCAGCAATGCTGTCAAGGAAATACGACACAACTCCCCGCGGCGTGTGCGAAAATCACATCCAGGAACTTCAAGACATCGTATTCGGGTGGGGCGCCTACGAGGATTCCTTGAAGCCGAAAAAGACCGGGCAGTAGCGGGTTCGGGCGGCTCCGGTCCGTTTTGGACGCCTATCTCCAGTCCGCATTCCGGCATGCCCCGCATAGCACCCAGGCCGTGCCGTTTCCCCAGCCGCTGTATACTGTCTCGTTTAACGCCTGCCGGGGGGGCCTTCATCATCTTCGAGTGTAGTTGAGTAAGACCCGTAATTATCGTAGGATGTTTGAGTTAAATGGACGCCCGCGTGATTGCAGGAGGTGCCGACATGTCGAACGTGACCTACTTTACTCAAGAGTGTCCGACATGCGGGCGGCGGTTGGAGATTCGCGTGGAACACTTGGGGAGGAGTGTCGTGTGCCAGCACTGTCGTGGGCGATTTGTCGCGCGCGACCCGGCCAGCAACCGTTACGCGCCCTGCGATTCCGCATTGATGGATCGGGCGGAGCAGTTGCTCGAAGAGGCCGCCCCAACCAAGGACGACTTGCGCGTGCCCCATCCGCGTTGAGTGCCCGCCGGAGGACTTCGCGTCCACGTTCGTGGTGTGTCCAGACTAGCCCGAAGCGCAAGCGAGGGAAACGTGGGCAAAGCCCTCGCTTGCGCTTCGGGCTAGTGTCGCAGATGAGATATGCGAGCTAGCCCCCGGCCAGGTTTGCCAGGTCGTCGAAGAAGCGAGGATAGGTCTTTGCCGTGCAGCCGGGGTCGCGGATTACCACGCCGGGCAAGGCCAGTCCAACCACGGCGAGGCTCATCGCCATGCGATGGTCGTCGTACGTGTCTAGTTGGGCGCTTCGCAGGCTGCCGGGCACGATCTTCAGGCCGTCGGGCCGCTCGTCGACCTGGGCGCCCAGCTTCCGCAGCTCGGTGGCCATCGCGCGGATTCGGTCGGTCTCTTTGTGCCGGATATGGGCGACGCCGGTGATCGTGGTCGGGCCGTCGGCAAACAGGGCGACCGCCGAGAGGGTTTGCACCGTGTCGCTGATCGGGTTCATGTCGACGTCGATTCCCCGGAGCGCCTTGCCTACCACGGTGATCGACTGGACGCCATAACGGACCTCGCACCCCATTTGCGCCAGGCAATCGCAGAAGGCGACGTCGCCCTGAAGGCTACCCCGGGTGAGCCCTTCGACGGTGACCTCGCCGCCGGTCACCGCGGCGGCCGCGAAGAAGTAGCTGGCGGCCGAGGCGTCGGGCTCGATTTCGTAGCGGCGCGCCTGATACGGCCGGCCGGCCGGAACAAGAAAGTGCTGGAGATTCTCGACTTCGACCTGGACGCCGAACGCCGACATCACGGCCAACGTCATTTCGACGTACGGCTTGGAGACGAGCGGACCTTCGACGACCAGCTCGACCGGGCCAGCGGCGCACGGGGCGGCCATGAGGAGCCCGCTAAGGAACTGGCTCGAAATGCTCCCGGCCACGGTCGCCCGTCCGCCCGGCAACCCGCCGGCGCGGACTACCACCGGCGGACAGCCGCCGGGCGACTGGCTCTCGACGTCGGCCCCCAGTTGCCGGAGTGCGTCGAGCAGGTCGCCGATGGGTCGCTGGCGCATTCGGGGCGTGCCGTCGAGCCGATAGACGCCGTGAGCCAACGCGACCATGGCGGTCAGAAACCGCAGGGTGGTGCCGCTGTTGGCCACATAGAGATCGGCCTCGGCAGCCGGCAGCCGGCCGGCGGAGCCGAGAACGCGGATCGTGTGTGCGTTTGCATCGTGCCCAACCGTCAGCCCGAGTTGGCCGAGGGCGTCGATCATCACACGCGTGTCTTCGCTGTCCAGAGCACCGGTGAGGACCGACTCCCCGTCGGCCAGGGCCGCGCAGACCAACGCCCGGTTCGTAATGCTCTTTGAGCCCGGCGGCCGGATCGAGCCGCTGAGGGGGCCGGTCGGTTGGATTTCGATCGTTTCGGTCACGGGCTCCAGAACTCCTTCTCCTCCCACGCGCTACCGCTTGAACGCGACTTTCCACAAGTGGGCGTCGCTCCGGAAGTAGAGGGCGCCGTCGGCCACGGCGGGCGAGGCGAGGATGCCGGCGTCGATCTGGGTTGTGCCGACCAACTCGCCTTCGTCGCCCAAACGAACCACCTGCACCAAGCCGGCGTGGTTGACCACATAGAGGTGGCCGTCGGCCAGAACCGGCGTGGCCCAGATCGGGCCCTTCAGACGCAACTGCCAGAGCACGCGACCGTCGGCAGCATCGGCGCACACGAGGATGCCGGGCGATTTGATCCGGTAGACGCGACCGTCGTCGACCACGGGACTCGAGTTGTTCCCGCGAAGGCGAGACTCGTGCCACAGCAACTCCACCCGCCGAGTCGCCGGATCGTACTCAAGCGCGTGCAGCCCGTTGGCCGGCAGATAGACGACGTTGCCCGAGGTCGCGCACGAGGCGATCGAGTGGCAGTCGGCCTCATACTGCCAGACTATCTCTCCCG